>JAVLUO010000015.1 GCA_031628995.1 Bacillota bacterium LX-D
TTGAGGCTTTTGATGAAGGCTTATGCGTACAGATAATGCACATTGGACCGTATTCGACCGAACCTGAAACGATGAAGAAAATTGATGCTTTTATCGCACAGGAAGGCTTAAAGGACAGGCTTGGTATCGGAGGAAAACACCACGAGATATATCTTTCGGACCCGAGGAAGAGTAAGCCGGAGCGCATGAAAACAGTGCTCAGGCATCCAGTAGGAAGATGATTTTTTAGGAGGAGTGGCTCATATAGGTGCGCATAAAAAAGCAACCATTGGCTCAAAGGACAACTCAATGGCTGCTCTATTTATGAAAAATGAAGCAATTATCTTAATAAGGGCAAGCTTCCGGTCAGTTTGTTGATTTTTTTCTTGCTGCCATATAACGCAATTCCCAAATAGGTAAAGTCAGTTTCCCCCGTGGATTTTGCCTTGCGCATATAGTCATCATAAGTGTTGCAGCCTTGCGCCACATCGGAAAAGTCCACCACCGTCAAATCACTGTAGTCGGAGGTGTAAAGCTTTTTCCGCAGGGCTTTCAGCATTTCCCTGTTTCCTTTTAAAATGGGTACGGGCAATGTAACAATGCCCATATGTACATGACCTGAAGCGTCCATGACATCCCGACCAATACATTCAGGAGCCTGCCGGCCAAGGGTAATGCCCAATATTGCGGCAGTATTGGCAAGAATCCCCGCTGGAAGGGATTCGTCTAAGATGAGGACGCACTTTATTTCCTGATTGGTCATTGGGATTTGACCTCCTTTAAATTTGTTTTTTCATTTCTGTCTTTTCTTTCTGAAAGGAACAGTCCTATTAAGGTAAGGAGTGCGCCTGTCAGAGCCATCCCTGTGATGTTTTCATGCAGGATCAGGGAGGATGCCGCAATGGTGATCACAGGCACCATGTAAATGTAGGCGCTTGTTTTTATAGCGCCCAAAATTCCTACCGACCAATTCCATGTGACAAAACACAACGCCGAAGCTCCCAATCCCAGGTATAAAATGTTCAGCAGATTGGAGGCTTTTGTGAACCGGTCAAAGTTCAGAGTGAAGTCCGACAGAAAAAGCACGGGAATCATGAAAAGTAGCCCGTAAAAAAATACCCTGCGGGTGCACCCGATGGTATGATAGCCCAGCTTGCTTGTTTTCCGCATGAGAACGGAATAAACCGCCCAAACCACAGAGGCGAGGACAGCCAATATATCCCCGGCAGGACTGAGCTTTAAAATGAAACTTCCGTTCCATCCGATAAGCAGGATACCTGTAATGGCGACGATAAAACCCGCAAAAAACTGCGGGCGAAGCTGTTCTCCCTCTAAAAAGGAGTGTGCCAAAACCGCGGTGAAAAAAGGCGCAATGGACACGATGACACCTACATTGGAGGCAAGGGTGTAGGCAAGGGCGATGTTTTCCAGCAAGAAATACAGGGTAACACCGCAAAGCCCTGCCCCCATGAAAAGCAACTCCTCATGAATTCCCTTGGCTTTAAGAAAATGGGGATACGCCGGAAGCAGCACAATGTAGCCTATGCTGAACCGAAAAAACAATATTTCAGAGGGGGTAAAGTCCGTCAACAGGATTTTTGTAGAAATAAAGGTGGTCCCCCAAATCAAAATGGTGACAAGGGCCGACAGGTGTCCGGCAGCCATAGTACGAGGGTTCTCCATCATAAATCCCCCTTGTCCTTTGGCCGCTGTGCTTCGGCTTCGTCGGTAAATATCCGCATGTATTGACGGGGCGTTAAACCAATCAGCTTCTTAAAAAAGTTTGAAAAATGGCTTTGGTCGCTAAAACCTGTTCGAAAAGCAACCTCCACGGGGGAAATCCCTTGCTCCAGGAGCTTTTTCGCATTGCCGATGCGGATGGTTTCCAGGTAGCTGTAGGGAGAAATCCCCTTCTGCCGGGTAAAGAAACGCAGAAAATGGTACTTGCTCAATCCCGCCAGTGCGCTCAAATCATCCAGTCTGATGGTCTTTGCATAGTTTTCCTCCAAATAATCGCATACAGTTTTGATTTCAGGCGCCGGTTCCTGTACGAAGCTGGCGGGAGCCGTATCCGAATATTCCTGTATAAGCTGCCCGATGAGAAACAGGAAAAGCTCTTCTTTTTTAAAGTCTGTTTCCCCCTGGGAAATCATCATGTGCAGCTCCCGAAGGGAAGCGGCCAGCTCGCTGCGGTAGAGAACCACCTGGGTAAAGTTGGGCAGGTACTCTCTTCCGGTGATTTCAAACGCGGTCTTCATCATAACCTCCGGCTGGATATTGATACACCGGTAGTCCAGCGTTTTCCTGTCCACCTGTTCGCAGGCATGGGTGTCCCGTGGATTAAAGATTGTAATATCTCCGGGGTTGATGATATACTCCTGGTTCTTGCACAAAAGATAGCGCCGGCCGTTTTCTATAAAGCCAATGACGTAGTAGTCATGAAAATGATTGGGGAACTTCTGCCTGATGCCTTCAAAACGATAGGCTTCAATTTTCAAATCCGCATCGTAACAAACGGTTCGAACTTCATTTGGCAATTGGATACCTCCTTCACTTTATCATTTGAGTGTAACTATACCATAAACAGAAAGGAATTTATTGAATGATATTGCTCAAATGATTCATTAAGCTGCAAAATTATCAAAGAAAGGAAAAGATACTCATGGAAAAACAAAGCAAAATCAAGTTTGTACCAGGGGACCACGTGCGCATTCAAGAATTTCTGGACATGATCGCCCCATCCGTCATCAAATTCAACACCGACCACTTCATCTGCGGCAACACATTCCGGTACGTTTGGGCTTGTGTGAATATTCGACCTGTTTGTAATAGATGAAGAAAATAACGATGCATGGGAAGGTATGCATACAAAAACAGGAAGCTGATGTTGGCTTCCTGTTTTCCTATAATCGGCCTGACCCCCTAAAATTGCCGGTTACCGAGGGTTTTTACAATCCATCGATGGGTTTGCTTATTCTAATCTTTTTTTCAGTAGGTCAAGGGAAACTCATTGGATTTGAAATAGTAAAATTATTCAAATTATGATAAAATAATCTTTAAATAAAGCAAAAGAAGGGAAATAAATGTCAAAAAATGTAGATAGCTCGAAAAAAGCTGAAATCACCATGCGAATGTCGGAATTTGAAATGCCTCCGATGCAGGATGTCCTCATTGTCGGAAGGCGGGCACCAATTGGGCCAGAGGCAGCAAGACGCATGGTAGATATATTATCTCCAGAACAGTATGAAATCATAAAGCTAGACCATTCTGTAATAGAGGCGATGGTGGTAAGGAAAGCTCTTTTCAATATACTCCCAAAGGAGAAGTTGATTGAACTACTATTGGAGGAGGGAGGCAAGGTTGCTAACGAGTCGACAATAGTAAAAGCCCAGGTTAATATTGTACTCCAGATTAGCAAGTCTATAGACTTATGATAAGGAAAGTTTTTGAAATCATGCTTAAAGATTACGATACGGTTGATGCTTTTTGTGGAATCAGGCGAGTACAGGATATTGCGGAAAAAAACAAGACAGACTGTTTCCCTGTAACTGACAACGGAAAAATCATCGGTGTCCTGACAAGGAGTGATTTGATAAAAACTCACCCAAATAGGATTGTACTAGATGCTATGTCTGGAAGTTATAAATATATTGAGGCTGACGAGTCTGTCTGGGAAGCAAAGGAGTTATTAGAAGGCCAAGGAACTGACATTCTCTTGGCTACTCAGGATGATAAAATAATCGGAATTGTAACTAAAAATGCAATTAATGTTGAAATCAGCAAACATATTGATCTGCTGACTGGACTGTACAAAAGCGACTATATTATATACAATTGCCTAAAATTCTTGGAACACGGCAGTGAAATATCAATAGTATTCTTTGATGTCAATAATTTTGGATATATAGATAAAGAGTTTGGACATACCGTGGGGGACAATATTTTAAAGGAAATTGCACAAATCCTTAAGGACAATGCACCAGAAGGGACATACCTTTGCAGGTATGGTGGTGATGAATTTGCTCTTTTGACTGAAGTATGTGCAGAAAACTGTAAAGCATTGGCACAAGATATATTAAACAAGGTAAAGCAGCATGAATTCTATGGGAATATACATATTGGCATTTCTGCAGGAATTGCAGGGGGGGAAAGGCGTAATCCGAGGAAGGGAAATATGTACAAAACAGTTACAAACCTGATAAACCTTGCAAGCCTTGCCTCTACAAAAGCTAAAAAGGAAAAGGACAATTTGGTGCTTGGCTATAGTGGAATTATTGATGAAATTGCCATATAAAGAATGTTGAAATATAGAAGCTCTATTGACAGGGCTTTTATTTTTTTTGCGCGCAGATTGCATTGTATATTGCAGACTGCCTGAAAGGCATAATCAGTGTATGCAATAGCAAGATATTGGCTATACTGTAAAACGGGTGATAAGAATATGTTTGGGAAAACAAGAAAACGTAACGGGATGGTGAAGCAAAACGCTGACATCGATAACATCTGTAATGATACAAATGAACCTATACTACAAACAACTGAAGCAGTAAAATCAAGGCTTAATGAAGTTTTTTCCGAATGCAGTGATTTCATGCATCGGGAAATTGTATGCGGGGAAGACGGTTCTATCAGGATGTTAGTAGCATATATCAACGGTTTTGTAGACAAAAGGGTGTTAAACCAGGATGTGGTCCGTCCGATTCTCGACTATTTTTCAAATACAAAATTGCAGGATAAAAGGAGCCGCATATATGAACAGCTTAAAGAATGCGTTGTCAACAACAACGATATAAAAGAAGCGGAAAATATGCAGCAGGCAGTGGACAATATCGTGTCAGGAGAAGCCCTGCTTTTTATTGATGGAGAAGACAGGGCATTGGTTATCGGGGTGAAAGCCCCACAGGGCAGGCAGGTAGCAGAACCCGACACAGAGGTTTCTATAAGGGGATCAAGGGAAGGCTTTGTCGAGAACCTGCTTACAAACACCACTCTCCTTCGCAAAAGGATTAAGAACCCGAACCTGAAGTTGGAGATGATGCAGTTGGGAGAACAGACCAAAACCGATATTTGCATTTGTTATATTAAGGGAATTGCCAATCAGGAGATTGTCAAGGAAGTAAGAAAAAGGCTCAAAAAAATCAAAACTGATGCAATCCTTGACTCTGGGTATATTGAGCAATTTATTTCCGACAGCCGGCTGTCCCTTTTCCCTACGGTGGGAAACAGCGAAAAGTGCGACAAACTGGCAGGAAAGCTGCTGGAAGGACGGGTGGCAATTTTCTGTGACGGGACGCCTTATGTCCTTACGGCTCCTTATCTTTTTATAGAGTCTCTGCAGGCGTCGGATGATTACTATGACCATGCTTTTTTTGCTACCTTTATGCGTCTGCTGCGTCTGCTTGCACTGCTGATATCAAATTTAATGCCAGGAATGTATGTAGCGTTGGTTGGCTTCCATCATACGGTAATTCCGTTCAAGCTGATGATTACACTGGCGGCTTCACGGCAGGGGATACCTTTTTCACCGATCACCGAAGCGGTATTAATGATAGTGGCATTTGAACTCCTCCGTGAAGCAGGTGTCCGTATGCCAAGGCCGATAGGCCAGGCATTGAGCATTGTCGGAGCCATTGTGCTGGGAGAGGCGTCGGTTGTGGCAGGGATTGCCAGCAACCTTATGGTGATCATTGTTGCCATTACGGCCGTATGCAGTTTTGTAGTTCCACCACTGATCAGGGCAACCATGCTAATACGCTTTGTGTTCCTGGTTGCGGCAAATTTTCTGGGTTTCCTTGGAATATCCTTTGTGTTCGTGGCTGTTTTTGTACACCTTTGCAGGCTGCGCTCCTTTGGAATCCCTTATATGGCACCTTTTTCACCGCTTACGGCTTCCGACCTTAAAGATTCCCTGGTTGTGGTGCCAATCTGGGCAATGGTAACAAGGCCGTGGATACTGCGGCAGGAGGAAACCAAAAATGCTGCAGGGATAAAACGCCAGGAGGTGAGGTCAAAGCGGTGAAATGCAGGAAAGATAAATATGCTGTGAAAATGGGCATACTTGCCGTTTTATTAATGCTACCTTTGCTCCTGACCGGCTGCTGGAACAACAGGGATTTGACGGAAATCAACATGGTGACGGCACTGGGGGTCGACAGGTCGGAAGACGGAAAGGTGCTTGTGACTGTCCAGGTGGTGGAACCCGCCGCTATCCAATCAACGTCATCAGGAAAAGGAAAAGGCGGAGGAACACAGCCCGAACCTGTATTTGTTGAGTCTTATGAAGGTGAAACGGTTTTTGACGCTTTAAGGAGTATGCTGTCCGTAGTTGACAATAGATTGTTTTTAAGTACAACCCAGGTTTTAATTATTGGAGAAAGGCTTGCAAAAGAAGGAATTACCGAAGTAATGGACTTTTTGCAGCGGGATCATGAGGTGGAATATAAAATGGATGTCCTCGTGGCAAAAAAATCCACATCAAAAGAAATTCTTGAAATGGAAACCGACATGGATCCCATACCAGCCATGTATATAAAGGAAACGGTGGAAAATACAGTTTTACGGGGAACGGTAAAGCGGATAATGCTGATTGATTTAATAAAGGATATGGGTGACAACGGCAAACAGCCTGTCATTGGTCAAATAACAAAGGCAGGGGAAAAGAAGGTCAGAACGGAAGGTGCTTCAGTTTTCAGGGATGGAAAGCTGGCGGGCTGGCTGGATCCATCCGAAACACGGGGATACTTGTTTGCTGCAGACAAAGTGGAAAGCACCATTGTGAATATCCCTGCAGATGGCGGTAAAATATCTATGGAATTAATACGGTCAAACGGAAAAGTTGGAGTAGAATTTCAAAATGGCAAACCTGCCATGTTGAGCATCCAGGTCGGACTGGAAGCCAATGTAGGAGAATATGAAGCAAAAGGAAAGCTGGATTCGCCTGATAACTTGCACAGGCTGGAAAAAACTCTAGGCGAAGAAGTAAAGAGAGAAATCAGAATGGCATTGAACAGGACACAAAAGGATTATTCAAGCGATATTTTCGGTTTCGGCACGCAGGTGCATAAATACCACCCTCAGTACTGGAAAAAGGCAAAGGACAGCTGGAATGACACTTTCAGCAAACTGCCAGCGGACATCCAGGTGGATGCCAAAATAAAACGAACTGGGGTTATCAAAGGGCCAATCAAGAAGGACGGATAGAGTTATGGCAATCATCCTGGCAGTATTTATAATTTTGGTTTTATATGACTTGCAAAGGTTTATAAGGAAAAAGGAACAGGCAAGAGTATTTACAATTTATGTTTTCCTGATGGCGGTAAGCTTGGCTGTCAGCCTGCTTCTGGCAGCAGGCAAAAGGCCTGCCAGCCCTGCTAAATGGATCGAAGGGATATTGAAAATGATGGGAGTGGTAAAGTAGTGGAAAAAGCCAGAATATCCAGCATACAGTTATTCCTGCTATTATTCGGTTTCCTCTTTGGAAGCACGGTGATATTACATCCTACGTCGAGTGCAAAAAATGATGCATGGCTGGCAATTCTCCTTGGAGGGGTGGGTGGTGCTTTACTGATGGGGATCTATGTAGCCATTGCATTATTAAACCCTTCAAGAACGCTGGTGGAAATTTTGAGGGACAGGTTTGGAAAATTTGTTGGGAATGCGGTTTCCATCCTGTACATATGGTATTTTATCCACATAGCTTCCCTTGTGTTCAGAAACTTTGGGGAGTTTATAGCTTCGGTGACCATTCCTGAAACCCCTATGATCGTAGTTATCGGGATTTTTGCGGCCATTTTGGTTTATGCAATAAACAGCGGGGTGGAGGTGATGGGAAGGTTAAGTGAATTGTTCGTACCCGTGTTGCCTGTCGTAGTTCTTATTATCTTCCTATCGCTTATCACCACCCATGATTTCACAGCTTTTCTTCCGATGCTGGAAAATGGCATGGGACCTGTATGGAATGCAGCTTTTGGTTTTATTACTTTTCCGTTTGGAGAAACAGTCGCATTCCTTATGCTGTTTCCACATTTGAATAAGAAAGGAAACCTGAAAAAGATTGCAGCTTTATCGGCGCTATTTTTGGTTGTGTTGAGCCTTTTGCTTTTTATCATGGATATAACCGTCTTGGGGAGTAATTTGATGCAGCGGGCAACTTTCGTGCCCCATTTAATATCACTGCTTATTCCAGGCCTGAATGTGGAGCCGCTCGTTGATATCAACCTGCTGATAGGGGGTGGGATAAAGATTTCCGTCTGTATATATGCAGCGGCAAAGGCTTTAAGTCAGGTGTTAGGAATCAGTGACTACAGGAAGTTGACTACAGCAATAACAACCTTTTGCGTTGTACTTTCGATATGGGTATACGAAAATGTGCTTGAAATGTTCAGTTGGGCTGAAAAGGTCTGGCCTTACTATTCTATTCCCTTCCAGATGATTATTCCCCTGTTGCTGCTTTTTTTATCTTTAAGGAAAAGGGTTAAACCTTCAAATGCAAGGATAGAAAGTTGATATAGACAAAAAAGTGGGGTGTGGCATGATTACTGATGTATTATTGTAGTTTTTCTGGATTATTTATCAACAGTTTATCAACAATATGAAGCATATTAGCAATGCGGCACTGGCAAGCAATCTGAAGCTCCAGTCTTTCAAGACTGGAGCTTTTTTGAAAATTTTTTTGCATATATTTGGATATTTTTTAGAACAAGGACATACATTGTCATGTTTTGACTGGTATAATTAAGAAAAAGTCAAAGGAGGAAAACACAATGGATTATAAATTCGAATTGACTGAACAGCCAGCTCAACCTGTACTTTCTATGCGAACAAGGACAGCAGTTGGAAATTTGCCGCAAGAATTAGGCAAAGCATATGGAGCTATCATCCAGTATCTGAATGAGATTGGTGAAAAACCATTAGACGCAGCTTTTGCCGCTTATTACAACATGGATATGGAAAATCTTGATGTTGAGATGGGATTCCCTGTTGCGAAGCCCCTTGCTGGAATAGGCGAAATTAAATCAAGTGAAATTCCTGCGGGGAAACAGGTGTCTTGTTTTTATAAGGGCCCTTACAGCCAGATAGAGCCGGTTTATAATGCCATGATGCAGTGGATAGATGAAAATGGTTATACACCGACGGGAGTATCTTATGAGTTTTATTACAATTCTCCTGCAGAAGTGCCGGAAAGCAAGCTTTTAACTAAGATTGTATTTCCTCTTAAATGAGCGAAATATTATTGGAAGGAGTGGCCTAAATGGTTGAATTAGACTTGATTCAGGATGGGAGTCATGACCCGGGCATTGCATACCGTGGTAGGAAACGAGGATAAATTTTTTAACTATGATAGTGCCCGTGCAAGGATTTTGGGCTTTTGCTACGATATCCGCCACGCTTTGATGGGAGACCGGGAGATTGAGTTTGTTGATAACGGCATAGATGAAGAAAAGAAAAAACGTTTGTCGGTACTGGCTCCAGATAAGAATGTTAACTTAAAGATATATGTGTTATGACCGGAGATGCTGTTTGTTGCCATGGCACTAAACGAATTTTTGGAGCTTTATGCAAAACTGCTTTGGCTTTTTAAACTTATTTTAGATGACTAAATGGAAACTTTTGTTATATAATTAAATGATAAATATAAAACGAAAGCAGGGAATAAATGGATATATACAGATTACTTGACTTATATAAGGCTGCCATAGATGGGCGTAGACCCTTCGAGGGCGAAATGTAATGCTAGGATATGTTCACGAAACAGTGTCCGAATATGTGCCGCAGCTGAACTTTATGTTAGTGGATGATATTTCATTGGTACAGAATAAACACAAAGCAAAAAAGTTATGCTTGACAAATTATTAAACACATATTAGAATGTAGAAAAATTAATAATTAAACTGATGAATAAGATTAGTAAGAAAGCTTTTACTTTTACAGAGAGTCGCAAAATGGTGGGATTGCGATATTGTAGGCTTTACTGAATGGACTTATGAGGGCAGGCCGAAATAGTTTTTAATTTTAGAGTAGGCCTTGACGAGATCTCAGCTCGTTACAAAGTGAGAATGTATGTCAGTACATTATTAAGTGGGTTTTTAGACCAATTTGGGTGGTACCGCAGGAATTTACTCTTGTCCCTTTAGGGATAAGGGTTTTTTATTTTATAATCTAAGGGGGTAAAGTTGAAAAATGAAAAAGTCATTAAGTAGAACTCTAGCAGGGCTGTGTTGCGCTACATTATTTATAGGAATGTTAGCTGGATGTACTAAGGCTAATAATGAATCATCAGAAGCTGGAACAAAAGAATCAGAAAAAAAATATAAAATAGGAATTACCCAAATTGCCGATCATCCATCCCTAGATAATTGCCGTAAGGGCTTTATTGAAGGGCTGAAAGAAGAGGGTTTTATTGAGGGTAAAAATGTAACCTTTGATTACAGGAGTGCTAAAGGAGAAATATCAACAGCAAATACTATTGCAACAAGCTTTGTTGGCAATAATTATGATCTTATTTGTGCTATTGCCACACCATCGGCACAGACAGCCTATACGACTGCAACTGAGAAGAAAATACCTGTTATTTTCTCAGCTGTTTCCGATCCCATTGCTGCTAAACTTGTAAATACCCTTGAAAAACCAGGTAAAGGTGCAACAGGTACCAGTGATGTTATTCCGGTGGAAAAACAACTGGAAATGATTCGAGACTTTATGCCAAATGCGAAAAAAATAGGTATTCTTTACAATACTAGCGAGCCAAATTCTGCAACTCAGATTGCAATGTATGAAGCTGCTGCTGCCAAGTTTAACTTTGAGATTGTTAAAGTCGGAGTGGCATCACAGGCAGATATTCCGATGGCGACTGACAATATTTTAGCAAAGGTGGATTGTTTAACGAATCTCACAGATAACCTGATTGTTTCTAATCTTCAAACTGTTTTAGGTAAAGCAAATGCCAAGAAAATTCCTGTATTTGGCTCAGAAGAAGAACAGGTTAAAAATGGATGTGTTGCTTCTCAGGGCATTGATTATGTGAAGCTTGGTATTCAGACTGGTAAAATAGCGGCAAGAGTACTAAAAGGTGAGGATATTAACAATATAGCTGTGGAAACAATTCAAGAAAGCAAATTAGTTGTTAATGAAAGCGTTATGAAAAGCTTAAGCCTTTCCTTGCCTGAAAAACTTCAAGCTACAGCACAAATTGTGAAATAAAAGGCAGGATAATATTGGAGGCATAAACATGTTTGAAATTATTTCAGGTGTTCTTGAACAGGGTTTTATATATGGCATAATGGCTCTAGGTGTTTACATAAGCTATAAAATATTGAACTTTCCCGACTTGACAGTTGACGGCAGTTTCCCACTTGGGGCTGCCGTTACTGCTGTTTTACTTACAGCTGGAGTCAATCCATGGATTGCACTGGCATTATCTTTTGCTGTCGGTATTTGTGCCGGCTTACTTACAGGCATTATACATGTTAAATTAAAGGTTAATGATCTTTTATCCGGTATTATTGTCATGACAGCACTCTATTCAATAAATTATCGCATAGCCGGAAAGAGCGCCAATATACCAATTTTTGATCAAGATACAATATTCAATAGCGGGTTAGCAAATTTTTTTCCCCAGGAACTGTCTGGCTTTGTAGTCCTTTTTATTGTATTTATTGTTGCTCTTGTAATGAAGTTTGCCATGGATTGGTATCTTAACACCAAATCAGGGTTTCTACTAAGAGCAACAGGAGATAATAAACATTTTGTAACTGCTATTGCTAAAGATTATGGTATTGTTAAAATTATTGGATTGGCTATTTCCAATGCATTTGTGGCAATGGCTGGTTCCGTTGTCTGCCAACAGCAAAAGCTGTTCGATATAACTATGGGTACAGGAACAATAGTTATAGGACTTGCAGCTGTAATTATTGGTATAAATGTTTTTAAACCATTAAAATTTCTTAAGCCTACTACTATGGTCTTAGGCGGCTCAATAATATACAAGGCATGTGTAGCAGTGGCTTTTGAGGTAGGCTTTGATAATGCGGATATTCGTCTGATTACGGCAGTATTATTTCTAATTGCACTGATTGCTAATGGAAAAATAATTAAGGTTAGGGAGGAATAAAATTGCTCACCCTTAATCAAATTTATAAAACATATAACAAGGGCTCCATCAACGAATCTGTACTGTTTTCAGACTTTAATCTTAAGGTTTCAGAGGGACAGTTTATCTCTATAGTAGGCAGCAATGGCTCTGGTAAATCTAGCTTGCTCAATATTATTTGCGGTAGCATTGGAATAGACGGCGGAAATGTAATTTTACGTGGGAAGGATATTACAGAAAAAAGAGAGCATGTCCGTGCTGAATTTATTGGACGTGTTTATCAGGATCCGGCAAAGGGTACTTGTCCTAATATGAGTATTCTTGAGAATATGTCGCTGGCAGATCATAAAGGGAAAAGTTATGGCCTCTCAGCAGGAGTAAACAGAAAACGAACGGATTACTATAAATCCTTGCTAGAGCAACTAAAACTTGGCCTGGAAGATAAAATTAATGTGCCAGTTGGGGCACTTTCTGGTGGACAGCGCCAGGCTTTGGCCTTATTAACGTCTACAATGACGCCAATCGACCTGCTCATTCTAGATGAGCATACAGCTGCATTAGATCCTAAAACCTCGGAAAATATCATGGAGCTTACGGATAGTATCATCAAATCTAAAGGTATTACAACCCTTATGGTTACACACAATCTTAAATTTGCAGTAAATTACGGAAATAGAATTTTAATGATGCATAATGGTGAAATTGTCATAGATGCTACTGATGATGAAAAGCAAAAAATCGGTATCAATAAGCTGCTGGAAGTATTTAATGAGATTAGCATCGAATGCGGAAATTAATGAAAGAAAGCCGCTATAGGAATTAAAGTAACTATTTGGAAATAAAGATACAAACTGATGATTAGGAATGTCCCAGAATATGTGGACGGAATGGATAATTTCCCCTATCCTATATACAAATAGGTCGGAAAGTAGTAGTATAATATCAAGTATTTGACACTTTTACAATTAAACTACTAATGATTTCAAATTTTTCCTAGGGGAGAGTAACAATGAGAAAAATAAAATACAAGATTTTACTTGCATTTTTAATTACTTCTTCTGTATTTATCATAATTTCTGGGGCTTATAGCATTTTTAATCTTGTGAATTTGAATAAAACTGAAACTGCAGCTATAGAAAAATTATTATTTGATGATTATGATGAAATGATTAAGAACGAAGTTGAGACAGCTTGTAGCGTCCTGAATATATACTATGATATTTATAAACAAGGTAAATTGACTGAAAAGGAAGCCCAGGAGGCGGCCAAAGAAGCAATTAAAGAACTACGGTATGGTAAGGATGGATATTTTTGGATTGATCATACAGATGGAATACTTGTTGCCCATCCTATGCTGCCAGAACAAGAAGGAAATAATAGGATTAACACTAAAGACCCCAATGGAGTTTATTTAATTAAAGGGGTTATAGAAGCTGCAAGAGATAATAAAAACTCTGGGTATACAAGCTTTATGTGGGAAAAACCACAAGATGTAGGTACTGGCAAACTAAGCCCTAAAAAAGCATACTCCCGGTTGTTTAAACCATGGAATTGGGTAGTAAGTACTGGAAATTATGTTGATGATATTAATGCAATGGTAGATAAGAAACGTTTAGAACTTAAGAAAAATTTAGAGAAGAATATTGCTGCTGTAGCGATTTTTGTGATCCTTTCAGTCCTAGCAATGGGCGCAGTTGGTTTAATTATAAGTAAAAAAATATCTGACCCAATTATTAAACTGGTCAAAGCTTTTGAAAAGGATGACAATGGTCAAATTCACATCCAGGAAATAAAGTTGGATTCAAAAGATGAAATTGGCTTATTGGCGAATGCTCTAAATGAAATGCAATTACAAGTTAAAAGTTTTATCAATGGTGTTATTCAAGAAGCACATAATGTTGCTGATGCGGCTAATACTGTTGGCTTACATATGTCTTCATTAAATGAGCAAATAGCTGAAGTATCTTCGACAACTGAAGCAATCTCAGCTGGCATGGAAGAGACGGCGGCCTCAACTGAGGAAATGAATGCTATAGCAACGGAAATAGTATCAGCTGTTGAGTCTATTGCAACTAAAGCACAAAAAGGTGAAGTATCTGTTAAAGAAATAAGTCAAAGGGCCATTACATTAAAATCTAATCTTGCTTCTACTATTGAAAATAGCAATTTAATCTTAAATCAGACAAAGGAAAAGCTAGACCATGCCTTAGAGGAGTCTAAAGCTGTAACACAGATTAATGAACTAGCAGATGCAATTTTGCAGATTACTGCCGAAACTAATTTGCTAGCTTTAAATGCAGCAATTGAAGCTGCACGAGCAGGAGAAGCTGGGAGGGGCTTCGCAGTTGTTGCTGATGAAATAAGAAAACTTGCCGAAGAATCAAAAAACACTGCCAGCAAAATTCAAAGTATTATTCAAACAGTTATTAGTTCAGTAGATAATTTATCAAATAATTCAACTCAACTTTTGGAATTTGTAACCACAAATGTTGAGAACGATTATGAATCAATGTTAAAAGCTTCAGATGAGTATAATAATGATGCTAAAAACTTGGATATATTAGTATCGGACTTTAGCTCTACGGCGGAAGAGCTGCAAGCTTCCATTCAGAATATGATGAAGGCAATTGAAGAAATTACTTCGGCAACTAATGACGGGGCAACGGGTACGAATGATATTGCTCAAGGAGCAATGCAGATTACAGAAAAATCTAATGAGCTGCTATTGCAAGCAACTAATTCGAAAAAATATTCGGAAAACCTTTTAAAATTAGTATCCAAATTTAAAATACAATAATTAGACGATGAGCCAAACAATTAGGAAATTAGGGGAGATTTGAGTTCCTATGGAAAAGTTAAGTTTACTAAAAGACTACTTTGGGTTTACCTCTTAGCCAGGGGGTACCAGCATATATCGTATTTGCTGATGTTGCTCTTAGGGATATGTGTATATGTGTCTTCGGATGCCGACTACCAGGGCACAATTTCTAGAGGTTTCTGGTGTTGGGCAGGCAAAACTTGAAAAATACGGAGAAGCCTTTTTGGCAGAAATTAAAGCATATCAGAGGGGCAGTTCCTATATAAAATATGCGGTGCATTCGTTTATTTTTGTTCCTTAATGCAGCTAGAGGCAGATATTTTTATATACTCATTTCCCCATTTTTCTAAAGCATCTAAAACAGGCATAAATTTCTCACCGATTTCAGTTAAAGAATATTCTACCTTAGGAGGAACCTCTGGATAAACTACGCGGTTTATGAGACCATAGTCCTCGAGACTGCGAAGTTGTTTCGTAAGCATGGTTTGAGTAATGCCTGGAATAAGTCTTTGTAATTCACCAAATCTTTTAGTTCCAGTGCGCAAATGATAAAAAATAATAATAGCCCATTTTCCACTAATAATTTTTTGCGTAGTAGTAACGGGACACTTGCCAAATAGTAAGAGATTATCTTCCATAATAAATCACCTTCAATAGTATAAAAAATGATATTAAATACTAAAAATTATCGTACTTGTATTATTACAATAACACATTATAATATGAGTACGCAAATAAAATATATTTAAAGGGGATGTTTTAAGTGGAAGAAGTATTAAAGTTTTTGACTGAAAATCCAACATTTTATTTTGCAACAGTTGATGGCGATAAGCCAAGAGTAAGACCCTTTGGTTTCTTTATGGAATATGAAGGTAAATTGTATTTTGGTATGGGCAATCATAAACAATCATACAAGCAATTAACTGTAAATCCTAATGTAGAGGTTTGCACTACAAACTCTAAGGGTGAGTGGATACGTATTAAGGGCAAAGTAGTATTTGATAAAAGTCAAGAAGCTCTAGATAATGCATTTAAAACTATGCCAGACCTTAAAAAAATTTATAATGAGCAAACAGGCCAAACCTTAGCAGTTTGTTACTTAACAGAAGCAGAGGCAGAAATAGCTGACATGAGTGGTGGTTTTAAAAAAATTACTTTAAGTTAGTTTAATCAATTTAACTAGTTGTGCCAACAACTAGTTTTTTTGTAACAATGCGACATTCTGCAAAAAGAGGTTTTTCTCGCCTAAATAGCACTTTTATTCTAGGTTTTATTAATTTAAAAAAACTATTTGCTAATTAAAAAAATTAGTATATATTTATTATATATTTATTATAAAAAAGTGAATAACTGATTTAGAGGCGCAAAATTTAAAAGTAGAGCTGTGGAGGTAAGCACTGTGAAGCAGTTTGAAAGGAAATTTTGCCGAAGCATACAGCAGATGCTTTAATGCTGTATAGCTGGTTTTGCATAGAATATATGCAAGACTGTCACAAATTTTTGATTTGTGGAGAGCTATCATTCATTACGGTTTGCATGTATTTATGATGTAAACGCTTTTTTAATGACTTGAGTATAGGCTCAGGCATTTTTTTATGTTTAAATTGGACAGGCGTGGAATTGTAAGTGTCGCAGAATTTTTAAAAACTAGATTAAGGAGATGGGAAATCGTTATGGATAGCAAAAAACAACAAACATTATACTATGAATTCGTACCTGCTGATGCAGCCCCCATTGCACCAGATCCCCAAAAAACAGCACTTTTAATTGTGGATATGCAGAACCAGTTCGTAAATAAGGATTATGGTGATGCCGATGATGCCCGGAATAAGGGTATGTGGGACAAATGGGAATATTTTTATAACCGTCTGGAGAATATTGTTATTCCTAATAATAAGAAATTATTAGATTTTTTCCGTAAAAACAAGTTGGAAGTGACTTTTGGAAGAATTGCTTGCTATCATAAGGATGGAAGGGATAGATCTCCGGTACAAAGAAGACCGGGTTGGAACAATATACTACTTCCTGTTGGGGTTTATGGAGCGGAAATTATTGATGAACTAAAACCCCTGGATGATGAAATTGTGGTGGAAAAAACAACTGATAGTGTCCTTACCGGCTCCAACTATGAAAGAATCCTTAGGAATATGGGTATTGAATGGGTTGTTGTTACAGGGGTTGTTACAGACCAATGCGTTGCTTCCACTGTAAGAAGCTTAGCTGATGTAGGATTTGAAGTAATCTTAGTGGAAGACTGCTGCTGTGCCGCCACTCAGGAGTTACATGATGCAGAAATTATGATTATGAACCAAATCTATTGCCAAGTAATGAGCGCCGACGAAGTAATAAATATATTAAGCAAACAGAAGGAAGAGAAGTAATAGCAATTAAATGGTGTAGTGAATACTAAGAAAGGAGCTTGTTTTAATGAGTGAATCTACTGTTAGCCTGGAGAAAATAGGCTACTCACAAGAATTAAAGCGTGTCTTAAAGCTAAAGGATTTAGTTATTTATGGCATAGCTTTTATGACTCCAATTGCACCAGCTTATATTTATGGCTACGCCGGTGTCACGACTGGAGGTATGCTTTCTCTAGCCTATGTCGTTGCTATGATAGCGATGATGTTTACAGCTTATAGTTATGGACAGATGGCCTCAGCTTTCCCAATAGCTGGCTCTACCTATTCTTATACTCAGCGAGCTATAAATCCTCATCTAGGTTTTTTTGCAGGCTGGGCTATGTTTATGGACTATGTTTTAGTTCCCTTAATTGTTTTCATGGTGGGGGCAGCCTATGCCAATGCCTTAATTCCTGCTGTACCTTATTGGGCTTGGGTATTAATAATTGCCGCTATTATCACTATAGTTAATATTATAGGAATCGAAATGGCTGCCAAAACTAATAATCTTCTTGTTCTCTTTATGGGAATTGTAGTTGCTATTTTTGTTATTTATTGTGTTAAAGCGGTTTTAGGTGGTACCGGTACAGCAACATTATTTTCTATTAAACCTTTCTTTAATAGCGAAACTTTTGCTACCACTGCCATTATTTCCGGGGCGGCCATGGCATGCTTTTCGTTTCTAGGTTTTGATTCTATTACAACCTTATCGGAGGAAGCCTTAAATCCTAAAGATGATATCTGGAAAGCCGCTATTCTTTCTTGCCTCTTGGGCGGATTATTATTCATCGTTCAAGCTTATGTAGCACAACTTGTCTGGCCTGATGTGAGTACTTACCCATCGGCGGATACGGCGCTCTTCGATATTGCCAAAGTTGCTGGAGGTACAGTTCTTGCTACTCTTTATACAGCTGCGGTAATTGTTTCCACTTTAACTGCGGGCTTAACTGGCCAGGCCAGTGCTTCCCGTTTGATGTTTGGTATGGGTCGCGATGAAGTACTGCCTAAAAAGTTTTTTACTTACTTACACCCTAAATTCAAGACACCAATTTACAATATCATTCTCATGTGTACTGTTAGCGTAATTGGTGCTCTTATTCTTCCTATTTCCCTTGTAGCAGAACTAATGAATTTTGGGGCTTTGGCAGGCTTTATGTGTGTGAATTTATCAGTTATTGCCTATTATTTTTTCCGTAAAAAAGAAAGAAATTTCTTTAGTTATCTGCTAATTCCTGCATTAGGGTTTATTATTTGTTTTTATCTATGGATTCATTTATCTCCTTTAACCTTAAAAGTAGGGTTCACATGGCTGGCAATTGGAATCGTCTATGCACTAATTACAACTAAGGGTTTCAAGAAAACTCCACCGATTTTGCGAGAAATGTGATATCTTCGTAGTAAATGTTTCTAAGCAAAATTAACAACAAGTAAATTTTAAGAGGATAGTAGTCTTACTATCCTCTAATTTTTTAACATTATTCTAGAATAAAAGTAAATGTTATAAAACATATTATTACAAGTTAATTATAAAGGAATTCCAAAATACTTGCTACTGCCTAAAAAGCCAGTGCAGGAATGAAGCGAAACGTAGCGCTGTGTAGTTATTTCGTTGTTAATTGCAGACAGGATTTTGGGCAGCTTTTATAGAACTAAGAAAAAAGTAATAACGCGGGGGTTTTAAATGTTAGGGGCAATAATAGGCGATATTGTAGGTTCTGTCTTTGAGTTTAATAATATAAAGGTAAAGACATTTGATTTATTCTCACCAAAATCAACATTTACTGATGATACAGTTTTGATTGTTGCAACAATGGATGCTCTATTAAATAATAAACCATTTCTTGTAGCGTATAAAGAATGGTTCAGGAAATATCCAAATAGTGGCTACGGAAGAAGCTTTCTGGAATGGGCCAATTCTGCAAATAATGAGCCGTATAATAGCTGGGGTAATGGCTCTGCAATGAGAGTTAGCCCTATAGGAGTATACTTAAATAGTGTTGAAGAGGTTCTAGAAAAATCTAAAGAGAGTGCAGCAGTGACACACAATCATATAGAGGGTATAAAAGGTGCTCAGGCTACAGCATCTGCAGTATTTCTTGCCCGATCCGCCAAAACTAAAATAGAAATTAAAAATTACATTGAGGAAAAATTCAAATACAATTTAAACGAATCTATTGAGAGTATTAGAACATGGTATACGTATGATGTGTCATGCCAGGGAAGTGTTCCACAAGCAATAATTGCATTTTTAGAGTCCAATAATTTTGAAGATGCTATCAGAAATGCAATTTCAATTGGTGGAGATAGTGACACAATTGCCTGTATAACTGGTGCAATAGCAGAAGCTTATTATAAAAATATACCTGAAACTATTATGGCCGAAGCTTTCAACAGACTTGATGACGAGATGTTATTACTAGTTAATAGATTCTATAAAAATTTAGGTTAGATTTCGACTTGACCATTTATTTAAACATTTCCATATTGTTTTTCTAACTCCAATAGTTGTGTCTTGATCTGCAGTCCGCCCCGATAGCCGGTCAGCTTTCCATTTGCACCGATTACCCGATGGCAAGGGATAAAAATCGGAATCGGATTACGGTTGTTGGCAAGTCCAACGGCTCTGGACGCTTTTTTATTACCTAAGCTTTGTGCTATTTCCTGATAGCTACGCGTTTTGCCATATGGGATAGAGCGCAAGCTTTCCCAAACACACAGCATAAACTCAGTGCCAACGGGAGCGAGGGGAAGCGTAAAATTTTTTAGTCCTCCTGAAAGATAGCTCTGCAATTGATTGCCTGCCTCTTTTAGTATTTCTGTTTCATATATGACAGCATCCTGAGGGATCTGCTCTTTTGGGAAATATAAATTGGAAATAGCGTTTCTATTTTCAGCTATTCCTATTTTCCCAATTTCAGTTTTATAGAAAAATATATATTTCATTGTTAAATCATCTCCTTTATATCGCAAATAACTTATATTGATAATTATAAGTATATCAAAAATTGTTCGTATTTGTCTTATTTCATAAAAGAGCTTGTGGGGAGGATTTCCGTTTATTGAATGGAAAGTACCATGCGGCTTGATATCCCCACTGCTGCAAATGAACTGATAAAAAGTATAGGGGAAGGGAATGTATGAATAAAACCGTTTTAATTACTGGTGGGGCAAAGGGAATAGGAAAAGCAACAGCAGAAATTTTTGCCAAACACCAATACAATGTGGTTATTAATTACTTTAATTCTGAAGAGGCAGCAAAGAACTTAGAGAGTAGCCTAAGAGAACAAGGTTATTCAGCACTTGCAATTCGTGCCGATGTAACAAAAAGGGTACAAACAGAGGAAATGATAGAAAATGTTTATCTGACTCTTGGGGCAATAGATGTTTTAGTAAATAATGCAGGTATATCACAATCCAAACTTTTTACCGATATTAGTGAGGAAGATTGGGACACAATGATCAATGTCCATTTAAAAGGGATGTTTAATTGCTGCAAGATGGTTGTTCCGAAAATGATTAATAATAAGGAAGGGAAAATTATCAATATATCGTCTATCTGGGGAATGGTCGGTGCTTCATGTGAGGTTAGTTATTCTACTGCTAAAGCGGGAATGATAGGTTTTACCAAAGCGTTGGCCAAAGAATTAGGCCCTTCAAACATCCAAGTAAATTGTGTTGCCCCTGGTGCCGTTGAAACGGATATGTTGAGTTCTTTGAATGAGGAAGATAAAAAATTATTGATGGAAGAGACACCACTGATGAGGCTTGGTAAAGCTGAAGAAATTGCAAATTTAGTATATTATCTTGCTACGCAAGATGCTGATTTTATTACAGGCCAAGTTATTAGTCCTAATGGCGGGTTGGTTATTTAACACTATGAATTATGATTGAATTGGTACATGGGATTAATTTTATTAAGGAAGGATCTCCTCCCAATATAAACACTTATATACTTATATAAGGTAATTACTGAAATCTCCGGAAGGTTTCGTCATGATGTATGCAAGCTTTCAGATTACCCTGCTGTTGGTGATTTTGTTATGCTAGATCGAACAGATAATGCAAATGGCAATGCCATTATTCATCATGTGCTAGAACGTCTACAATGCGTGTAAATGGCAATACCTACCACTAAGGAGATAATCATTTATGCAAGATTTAGACAACCTCACTATGAAAGATTTAGCCAAAAATGTCGAACTGTAGAAGATATACAAGATGTGTGTAAAAAACATTTTTAAAGACACATTACAACAAAACAAAAACTGCCTATCCGACAGATGAAGCACTTGTTAAAATTGTTTATCTGGCAACCATGGAAGCTGCTAAAAAATGGACAATGCCAGTTAGAAATTGGAAGGAGTTTATCGCTTTATTTCTCCCGGTAGTAAAAATAAAGAGTGGGGATAATTACCCACTCTTTACCGGCAGAACTTCACCGGACGCTGGGTTGTTCTCCAACATCGCCCTATCCTCCCGGTGAATAAGAGCCGGTTATAGTTTAACCTAATGTCGTAATATAAAACTAGGTGTAGAAATATGGCCGGAATATTTTATATTAAAATTTTAAACTGTGAAAAACCATTTACACGAAATTATGCATACTCCCCATATCTAGAATGTTACAACTATAAATATGATATAGTTTCTTGACTTCATCCATCTTATCAGCCATTTCCAATTGCAGTCGAGATACTTGGCCGAAATCTTCCGCTTCAATAGCCTCATAAAGTTGTGTGAAAAGCGATTTTTGCTGTAAAGTATCTTTCAATAAATAGTTTCTTAATTCACTAATTTTAGTCCATCTTACTTCATCCAGATCTGAATTGGTTTCGTTCTTATGTAGTTGTTGAAAGCTTCTTATTAAATTTGCATTTTCAGGAATTATACGGTTTTTTAATTCTGTAATCCAACGCACTCTTGTGGCCAAAGAGTAAGACCTAAGAATATCCTCATTAAATACTTCATTTGTAAGTAAAACTTGTTTTTTTTCAGGATATTTACTAAAATTTTCTAAGTTTTCCCAAACCGTAGCCGGGGGCACACCAAATAATTTATTTCTTTCTATTTCAGAATAGTGTTCGAAAACATCTTCTTCGCTACGATAGGCACGATCCTTTTCTAAATAAAAACTATCCTGTCCAGCAGGCTTAGAAAAATCTGCTTCCAGCTCTTGAGAACTTTTTTTGGATTCAACAGCATTTTTAATTCCATCAAGCATTGCTTGATATATAGCTGCTAAAGTCAAATAAGTATTAGTATGAGGATTTGGTGATCTTACCTCAAATCTTGTTGCTAGGGGATTGTTTAAATCTCTGATTAAACCAACTAAAACTGTTCTGTTTCTTGATGGAGTTTTTAAATCATGACCGATTGAACCAACAATACAAATAGGAGCTTCAAAACCAGGTTTTAAACGGTTGAGAGAATCATTAGTAGAACTGATAAAGGGGTTAATTACCTCGTAGTTTTTAAGTATACCCATTAAAGCCCCCCAACCAAATACATTTAAATAGTCTTTGTTAGTATTAACTGGAGCAAAAAGGTTTTTAGTTGTTCCATTTTTTAGGTTCAAAGTAACACCTACATGGGTGTGTTCTCCGTTTCCCGCAACACCCTCAATCGGTTTCGCCATAAATGTAACTTCCAAGCCATAATGTTGAAAGGTTTCTTTGACTATAGCTCTTGCTAATAATTCATTATCGGCGGCTTGTAATGCTTTAGCGTATTTCCAATCAATTTCCAGCTGCTCCATAATATGAGTATGTTTTCCTTCGGAATCGATTTTAGCTTTAACTCCTCCAACCTCTTTATGACCCATTTCAGCTGTTAGACCATATTTATCTAAAAAAATAAGGGATTTCTCTAGGGCAGTTCTAACTTGGCCTTTTGTTCTTTTCCAATATTGTTCTTGCATAACCTGAGAAGCCGATAATTCATCAATATCTGCCTTATCGTCAGGTGTTTTTACCCAAAATTCCAGTTCAGTAGCAGAAGTAAGCTGTATTTCTTCGATATCATTAGCATCTATTTGTAGTTCCTTAGTAAGATGTGAATTGTTTTTTAAGAGGCTCATTATTTCTTGCTTAAATTTTTCAGTGGCATTTTCTAAAATAGACCTTGAGTCCACACGAATACCATTATGCATTAAAAAAGAAGGGATGCGCAAAGTTCCTACAGGATAGTTATTAGATGCATCTCTAAACTCATAATTATAATCAACAAACCAATTTACTGAAGAATCTGGAATTAAATCTACTTTACCATCATTTAAAGTAGCGATGCCTGGTAGAACAACACTGGAACCGTCTGTTTGCACGCCCCCACCTAAAAATTGATCAATATGCTTAAAGAAGTATTCTATAGGAATTTTTTCATCTGTATCGTTTCCTCCTAAATCAACTCCTACCATTGAAACAAACTTAATTTCCGGATGAGATTTTAAAATCTGAACTATTTCCCTTTTTGTGTACTTACTACCTGGAATATAAAATAGTAAGTTATCGTAAGGAACATTATCTAAAATGTTCATTCAGTTTCCCCCATTTGACATTTTTCTATCAGTATAGCATAAACCAGCAGAGTGGAAAATAGAAAAGGTGTCTAAATAAATAGGTTCACATTTGAGGTTTCTGCAGCTGCTAAATATGTAGCAACTCCTCCTATTTCTATCCCTTCAATCAGTTCCTCCTTAGTTATTCCCATTACGTCCATAGACATTTGGCAAGCTACTAAACGAATTCCAGCAAGTTTAGCCATCCCAATTAAAGATTCTAGAGACTCAATATTTTTGTTATTCATCACGTAGCGAATCATTTTTGGCCCAATACCAAGCATATTCATTTTTGATAGCCCAAGTCGTTTACTTCCCCTTGGCATCATCATTCCAAACATTTTGTCTAAAAGACTTTTACATGCTTTTACTTTTTGAGGTTTACGCAAAATGTTTAGACCACAAAAGGTAAAGAACATGGTAACTTTCCTGCCCATGGAGACTGCACCATTAGCAATAATGAATGAGGCAATAGCTTTATCCAAATCTCCACTAAAAACAACTATTGTTTTATCTTCAGGTAGTTCTATAGCATTATTATTAGATTGAGCAACAGTCCGAGACTGTTTTTGAATTTGGACACTAAATTTATTGCCTGCTTGTGTAGAGCTTAAAAGCACATGGCCAGTTCGATCGCACCAAGCTTGGATATCGCTGGAAAATCCAGGATCTGTAACCAATACTTCTAAAATATCTCCCTCAGCCAAATTTTCCATTTTTTTTGAAACTTGAATAATAGGGCCAGGGCATTGCAAACCGCAAGCATCCAGTTGATACCTATTGGCCTTTATTAAGTTCTGGGAAGCGGCAACTTGTTTTTCGGCTAAATTTTCAGTTTTTTTTTCTTTGTGATTTGGATAAGCAATTTGGTAATTAAGGTCAGTTGCTATTGATTGCCAAGTTTTAAAGCCGCCGCTTAAATTTTTTACTTTTGAAAATCCTTTCTGCATGAGTATCCGTGATGCGATATATCCTCTTAGGCCAACTTGGCAGTAGATGATAATTTCTTTATTCTTTGGTAATTCGGCAATACGCTTACGCAATTGCCCCAAAGGGATGTTAACTGCACCAGGAATATAGCCCATTTCTAATTCTGCCTTTTCCCTAACATCAAGGATTACAGAACTTGCTGGATCTAGTGAATTTAGCTGATTCCAGTGAATGATGTTTAAATCGCCTTGCAAAATATTACCAGCAACATAACCAGCTATATTAACAGGGTCTTTAGCAGAAGAAAAAGGTGGAGCATAGGCTAATTCTAGGCTGCTTAAATCTTGGACTGTAGCTCCTAAACGTAAAGCCGTAGCTAAAACATCAATTCTCTTATCTACGCCGTTGCGTCCAATTACCTGGGCGCCTAATATTTTACCATTTTCTGCAAATAATAACTTAATTGTAAGAGGAGTAGATCCAGGGTAATATCCTGCGTGTGAATTAGTATGAGTAAATGAAGCAAAATACTTGGTGCCTTCATTTTGTAATGATCTTTCGTTTTTTCCGGTAGAAGCAACATTTAAGTCAAATATTTTGGCAATTGAAGTACCTTGAACTCCAGTATAAGTTGTCTTGTGTCCAAAAATAATATCAGCAACTAAGCGTCCTTGACGGTTGGCAGGTCCTGCTAACGGCAGCCATGCTGGTTTGCCAGTGAGAAAATCTACAGTTTCAATAGCGTCACCAACAGCATAAATATCAGGGTCAGAAGTACGGAAACAGGAATCTACTTTAATTGTGCCTTTCATACCTAATTCTAGTCCGGCTTCTTTGGCCAGTTGGGTTGAGGGATTTATGCCTATTGCTAAGATGACGATGTTTGCATTGATTTTTTCACCGTTTTGCAGTACAACAGTAATAAAATCTCCCTTTTGTTTAAATTCCGTAACACTATTTTTTAAATATAAGCTTATTCCTTTTTGTCTAACCTGATTGTGGATAATGGCTGCCATTTCTCGATCTAAATTAAGCATCAGTTGGTCTGCCAGATCAACTAAGCTAATTTTAAATCCTAGTTGATGCAAGTTTTCGGCCATTTCAATACCAATAAAACCTCCACCGATAATAACTGCTTCTCCTTTTGTTGATTGTTCAACGGCACTAATAATGTTATCCATGTCGGTCATATTGCGTAAGCTGAAAATATTAGGATGCTCTATGCCCGGCAGATTAGGATGAATTGGGGAAGCACCTGGAGATAGTAGAAGTATATTGTAATTTTCAGTATAGGTTTCACCGGTAAGATGATTTAGGACAGTCACCTCTTTATTCTGGCGATTGATTTTTAATACTTCATTTTTAACTCGAATATCGATATTAAAACGGTTCTTCATACTTTCTACAGTCTGCACTAACAGCTGCTGCCTTTGGGAAATTACTTTGCTCACATGATAAGGTAACCCACAATTGGCAAAAGAAATATACTCACCTTTTTCAAAAAGAATAATCTCAGCGTCTTCATTTAAGCGCCTTAAACGAGCTGCTGCACTGGCACCTCCGGCTACACCGCCAACAATTAAAATTTTTTGATTCATAAATTTACCTCCTCGTATAATATGTTTTGCAAACCAAATCTCACTGAATTTCCAGCTCTATTTGGATGATTAAATAACCGAATAGTAACTTAACACCAACCAAATAGCCCGTTCACTTTACCCTTGATTGGGAGAGGTTCGCATGGTAGGCTCTCTTCTGCCAAACAGGCACCTTCCCGTAGGGGGGTGGCTGGCATGACTGTTCTAAACCATCTAAAAACCTAAAAGTCTGCATTATGAAAGCATTCCTGCCAAGATATCCAGATTGGTATGGAATCAACTTCCGTTTACAGTTGGCATCCGGCCATGTTCCTTAATGAAGATGAAGCTTTAAGAAAGCGTCAGGCCAAGGTATATACCATCAATCCTAAGTTAATTAATAAGTTTAAAGAGGCTTATGTGGACTTAGATAAAACTGATGATATTGACGCCTGGATCATTGCTGATGGCTTGCGTTTCGGGAGGCTTCCTCTGACCATGGTTATACAGGAACAATATGTTGCTCTGCAAAGATTAACCCGGATGCGTTATCATCTCACTCAAAATTTGGTGCGAGAAAAACAATACTGCGTCTGATTGATGCGCTGCTACGTAACGATCAAATCTACACGCCTGAAAGGATGGTGCATAGATGAGGTAAACACCTCCTCGATATCCTTTGGTAATATTCAGTTTTTGCTAAATAAAACTGGGCTTCTTTGGTGTACCCTTTTTTGAGTAAAATTAGCTTTTAAATTTTCCAATTTCTAAATTTATGGGCTTGACATATTACCGCAGGACTTATAATAAAAATAATTAAGTTAGATTAGATCGAATAAGACTGTTAAAATATTTCTGACTTTAAAATTTGCGATGCTGTAATACACTTCAACACCAGATCTTTGGGCAGTTATGATTCCTGCTGTACGCAATTTAGCTAAATGCTGGGAAATAGTTGATTGAGGAATTTCCAAGCAGTCCTGCATTTTGCTGACATTACATTTTTTTTCCTCCAATAGTCCTTTTAAGATACATAGACGGACTGGATGGGCTATGATTTTTAAAAATTCAGCTTTTTCAGCTAGATCTTGTAAATCGCTTTTTTTATTTATCATAGTATCACTCACCATAAATTTTACTATTTTTATATTTATATATTAAAATAATACGATGGATATGTAAATAATTAATAAAAAAATTATGAAAAAATTGAGGTGCAATGATGAAGGGTTTAAATGAGTTAAAAGCAGCCATTGGAAACTGTACCAACTGTACGTTATATGAAACTAGAAGCTGTGTAGTTATGGATGAAGAAAGGGAAAGAGTTATTTTACTATTACTAGGAGAAGCGCCAGGAGGACATGAGGATAGAATCTCAGGAAAGCCCTTTTCAGGGGAGGCAGGACATATTTTAACAGATTTGTTAGAGAAGGTAGGCTTAAAGCGCAATCAATGTTATATTACTAATTCCGTAAAATGCCGTCCTACAAAGCCTTCACAGAAGGGAAGGTATGGACCTTACGCTAATCGCAAACCAAAAGTTTCTGAAATCAAAGCTTGTCGTTGTTTTTTAGAAAACGAAATTTCTTTACTAAAGCCTAAAGTAATCGCTACCCTGGGGGGAGTACCATTGGGCAGTATTTTACATAAATCTTCTGTTCGACTTGAGGAATACCATGGAAAACCATTTTTTTCTCAAGAATTTAATTGCTATGTTTTTCCTCTCTACCATCCAGCTAGTATTATTTACCGTCCCAGACTAGGACAAGTCTATGAAGAAGACTTAAATAAATTAAAGATTTTTTTAAGCAATAAATTTAATGAAAAAGGCTAAATAAATTAAAAAGTGTAAAAAATAATAATGCTTTAAAAATATTCAAGTATAGGAGGCAAAGCAATGCTGACAAAAGACATGGGTGCAATTAAGGTTAAGGCAATGCAGCAATATATACCAATTAAACAAAAAAGAAAAACTCGTGAAATTGTCAATAATGTTAAGGAGCCTTTAAATTATTACCCTACAGTCGAATCATATTTGGAAGAAGTGGTTAATCCAATTAAAGATGATAAATAGAAGCTAACTTCGATGCCTAGTACAAGGTTGCGCCGGACTGGACTTATAGCCGACGCAAAACCCATCTTACATTCATTTTGCAATTTGTTATAATATATGTATCGATGCAATTATGATGATAATCACCCATTTTTGATTTCAAATATTAATTAAAGAAATGCTAGGTGCGTTTAAAATGTTTAATGTGGAATCCATACAATTAGATAAAGATTCTAGTCAGGCTTTATATATTCAGTTGTATGTGGCATTGAAAACGTTAATTGAACGTGACAATATTAAAGTTAATGCTAAATTGCCGCCAATTCGAAAATTGGCGGAAGAGTTAGGAGTAAATTCTGTTACAGTAGTCAATGCTTATAAATTGTTAGAACAACATGGCTTAGTATATTCTAAAGTGGGTAGTGGAACATATGTAGCTCCACTTAAAGGCGTATCTGCTAAGGACCATAATAAAGCTGAAGATGAGTTTTATAACGAAGAATTGAAATTAATGGACCAAGGCCAAATCAAATTAAGATCAGGCATATTTAATTTTGCTAGCGCAACGCCTACCCCAGAATTATTTCCTGTTGATGATTTTAAAAATGTACTTAATGAAGTTCTAGATCGGGATAAGGGATATGCTTTTGGATATCAAGAAAGTCAAGGCTATTATCCATTAAGAGAGTCTATTGCAAATTATATTAATGATTTTGATTACAGTGTTTTGCCGGAAGATATTCAAATTATCTCTGGAGCCCAGCAGGGCATTGACATATTAGCAAAAGCATTATTAGAATTTGGAGATTATTTAATTGTTGAAAGCCCTACCTATACAGGAGCCATTGCTGCTTTCCGGTCCCGCGGGGCACAAATAATAGAAGTGCCAATGGAGCCTGACGGGATTAACTTAAATATTTTAGAGGATAAGCTGAAAAAATTTCATCCTAAATTTATTTATGTTATGCCCAATTTTCATAATCCTACAGGATATACTTATTCCTCCGCTAAACGTAGGATGTTATTAGAATTAGCAACTCGGTATAACACATTGGTTATTGAAGATGATTACTTGAGTGAACTTGATTATGCAGCAAGAAAACTAACCCCTTTAAAAGCTTTAGATAAACAAAACAATGTAATTTATCTCAAAAGCTTTTCTAAAATATTTATGCCTGGCCTTCGCTTGGCATTTTTGTCCGTTCCTAAAGAAATTTATAGTGGTGTTTTGGCTGCAAAACATACTTCTGATATTTCAACTTCCGGTTTAATCCAAAGAGCTTTTGATTTATATCTGCGCAAAGGTTTTTGGCAAAAACATATTGCTTTAATGCGAGAAATATATTACCAACGGTATAGAATAATGCTCCAAGCTTTAAAGCAATATTTGCCAAAGGAAATTGATTTTTTTCAACCTAAGGGGGGTTTGACTTTTTGGCTAGGATTGCCAGAGGGTTATTATACACAAGAATTATACTTGAACTGCGAAGAAAGGGATGTATTATTTATTCCTGGTTCAATCTTTTTTCCTCAGCCCCGTTTAAGCCGTTTTTTTCGCTTAAGTTTTGCCTCAGTTTATCCTGGAGATATTGCAGAAGGTATACGCATTTTATCTAAAGTAGCTCATCAAATGCTTCATAGTAAAAACTTTGAACACAGGGGATATACTCCTTTGCTTTAAGGATAAATCAGTTATCTTTAATGATTTGTCCATTTTATTTTGTCTTATGTTTTGAATCAATTGTAAAAAACTTTCTGGAGGATATAGATGGCTATCTATGCTTTAGCAGATCTTCACCTTTCCTTTTCTCAAGATAAACCTATGAATATTTTTGGAGAAAAATGGCAAAAACATTATGAAAAAATTAAAGCTAATTGGCAAGAATCTGTACAGGAAAACGATACTGTTTTACTTTGTGGAGACCATTCTTGGGGTTTAAAATTAGAAGAAGCTATTCCGGATCTAAGGTTTATAGGAATGCTTCCAGGACATAAAATTTTGATTAAAGGCAATCATGATCTATGGTGGCAAAGCCTCAAAAAAATGAAGGAGGTTATGCCGAGAAATATTTCAATCCTACAAAATATACACCTTGAAGTAGAAAATTATTATATTTGTGGAACTAGGGGATGGACTTGCCCTAACGACGATAATTTTAGTTCTCATGATTTAAAAATCTATGAGAGAGAATTATTAAGGCTGAAGAATTCTCTTCTTTCGGCTAAAAAAGCGGGGAATAAAGATATAATAGTAATGCTTCATTATCCACCTTTTAACAATCATCAGGAGCCTTCTGGATTCGTTAAATTAATGGAAGAATTTGAAGTAAAAATTTGTGTTTATGGACATTTACATAGTGACGCTCAGAAATATGCATTTAATGGCACTTGGAACCATATGGACTTTAAGTTAGTTTCCTGTGATTATGTTAATTTTAAGCCTGTTAAATTAGCATAAAAGTTAATTAATTATGCAGGTAAGAATTAAAGTGTCTAGCTTTTAATACTTTAATTAAAATAACTCCTGCTAGAAAACCGCCAATATGTGCCCACCAAGCAACAATTTGAGCAGCTTCATTAACTCTAAATACTGACAAGCCGTTAATTAATTGTAAAATAAACCATAAGAACAAAAAATAGATGGCTTTTACTTGGATAATTGTAATAAAAATGAAAATTGGCACAAGGGTTAAAATTTTAGAATGAGGAAAAACAATAAAATACGCTCCTAAAACACCAGCAATAGCACCGCTAGCTCCAATTAATGGAGATTGAGATAAAGGGTTGGCAAAAATATGTGCTATGCTCCCCGCGGCCCCGCAGACTAGGTAAAATAGTAAATATTTAAAATGACCAAGCCTATCTTCTACATTATCTCCAAAAACCCACAGGTAAAGCATATTTCCACCTAGATGCAGCAGGCTGCCGTGAATGAAAATAGAGGTTATTAAAGGTAAAAATGGTTGCCAATTGCCTGCTAGTATTTGGAACGGTGAAAAATGAGTTATTGCGCTAGGAATAACTCCATAGGTTTGAAAGTACGTTTCAAGTACAGTTTCTGGCAACATAGTTTGTCTAATAAAAACATAGATATTTATCAGGATTAAAAAATAGTTTACAAAAGGCAAAGTTCGTGGTCTTACACTATCACGTAAAGGAATCAAATTTTCAGCCCCTTTAATAATAAAGTAAAAGATAATATTCTAGGTTATGTAATCCTCTTTAGATTTATGTTACTTTTATTTTATTCCTTTAAATTATAAAATACCAATTAATCTTACTCAATGATTATTTTATTAGGCTATAATATTATTGGAAGAATATGCAAAGTTCGGAGGGGAGTATTTTGTCTAACTTATATACTATTGAAAAGGCCTTAGAATTATCCCGCCAGGAAATTAGGGACATGTATAAAGAATATGTTAATCCTGGTTTAGCCACTATGCTTTCTCTTTTAAATTTTGATAAAAAGTTTGTTAAAGCGGAAGGTACTAAAGTCTGGGATAATGAGGGCAATGTTTATTTAGACTTTTTAGGAGGTTATGGTGCCTTAAATTTCGGGCATAACCGTACGGAAATAATAGAGGCTGTGGAAATAGTCGAGAAGTTGCCTAATATATTACAAGCTTCTTTAAGTACCCTTGCAGCTGTGTTAGCTTATAATTTAGCCCAACTAACCCCAGGAGAACTAAAACGTTCGTTTTTTGGTAACAGTGGTGCAGAAGTTGTTGAAGGTGCTTTAAAGCTGGCTCGTGCAGCGACAAAAAGAAGCAAATTTGTTTATTGTAAAGGATCTTTTCATGGTAAATCTTTCGGAGCATTATCCGTAACGGGAAGAGAAAAATATCAAAAATGTTTTCAGCCCCTTTTACCCGATTGTAATGCTGTACCTTATGGAGACCTTACTGCTTTGGAAAAGATACTAAGAAATAAAGATGTAGCAGCATTTATTGTTGAACCTATTCAAGGTGAAGGAGGAATAATAATACCTCCTAAAGGATATTTGCAAAGGGCTAAAGAACTTTGCAAAGCATCTGAAACATTGCTTATTGTAGATGAGATTCAAACGGGCTTTGGCCGGACTGGTAATAATTTTGCTTGCGAATTAGAGCATGTGGAGCCGGATATTCTATGTTTGGCAAAATCTTTAGGAGGAGGCATTATGCCTATTGGGGCATATATAACCACTGAAAGGGTTTGGGATTCAGCCTACAATGGATTGGATAAAGCATTATTACATACTTCCACTTTTGGGGGTAATGCTAGAGCTGCAGCAGCGGGAATTGCGGCATGTAATTTACTAGTCAAGGATAATTTGGCACAACAGGCAAAGGAGAAAGGGGATTATTTGCTAGAAAAACTTAGTGTTTTTCAGAATAAATACCAATTAGTTAAAGCAATTAGGGGTAGGGGATTAATGATTGGCATTGAATTTGAAAAACAAGTAAATGGTGTAGTAAATAAAATTACTGGTGGTATGGTTAATAAATTATCAGAAGAATATCTAGCATCCTTAATTGCAGGAGAATTGCAAAATAGCTATAGAATCATCACTGCTTATACCTTAAATAATCCAAATGTAATTAGACTTGAACCACCCTTAACAGTATCTTATCAAGAATTAGATACTTTAGTTAATGCACTTGAAGATATTTTCAATAAACGCCATGGCTTTTTGGGTACAGCTATTGCCAGTGGAAAAACTATTATCAATACTATTTTTCGTAAAAACTAAATTACAGCTCCCAATTAATAAATTCTTTAGAATTATCAATACTAAAGTAAAATAAAAGTTGGGAGTGAGTAATTTATAATGAACCCAAAAACTTGACACAGAATTTTAAAATCTAAGTTATAATGAGATTATGAATAAGAGAAGAGTATTCACACCGGAACAAAAAGCGAATATCGTCCTCGAACTTTTGAAAGAAAGCAAAACTGTAAACGAGCTCGCCGCTGAGTACGAAATCCACCCTAACCAGCTTAAACGCTGGAAATCGGAAGCCTTAGAAAAGATGCATCTTGTCTTTGCTAAGGACAGCAATGATACTGAAAAGATAAAGAAAAAACATGAGGAAGAGGTTGAGGTTCTCACTAAGCAAATTGGGCAGCTGACTATTGAGGCCAACTGGCTTCAAGTAGAGATTACACAGAACGATCTGATATGGTTGACTGGGGAATAAATCTATCAGCATAAAGTGCCAGGCTGAACTTCTAACAGTGAACCGTACAGGCCTATACTACAAACCTGTGGGTATTAAGTAAGCCAATAAGCTGCATTACAATCCAATTCAACATCCCCTACCTTCGATGGATTCGTTGGGTGGATTGCCTCACGGATTTATTACATGCTCCCTAGAAGAACTAGCAAACTAATCTTATCGGTAAACAACAAAACAACCAAACCTTCATGCAACAGATTCGCAGAAGAATTTCAATACTGGAAAGACCTCTTGTGACCGCTCGCGGGGAAGGAAAAAGCTACATCTATGCCAATTTTAATCCCAAGTACGCCCAGTATGCCCTTACCATTCTCAGAACCTATTTCAACTTTTGTGTAGCTTACAAGACTAGCAAACGCCTCGCCACCCCTGCTCAACGTCTGGGTATAACGGAGAAGCAGTTCACCTTAAGGAATATTATCTATTTTCGTTAAAGAATCAAAGAAGACCGATGAGCTGAAAATGCTTTCGGTCTTCTTTTTTGTGCGCCCAGCATGGGCGCTTGCTCGTCGGTGAAAGTCCGATACGGGGGTTGATAGTGCCAACCGTTAGCCTAAGACAAGGGTGTCCATCG
>JAVLUO010000016.1 GCA_031628995.1 Bacillota bacterium LX-D
CGATGGACACCCTTGTCTTAGGCTAACGGTTGGCACTATCAACCCCCGTATCGGACTTTCACCGACGAGCAAGCGCCCATGCTGGGCGCACAAAAACTACCCCGCTTTTAAAAAGCGGGGTAGTTTTAGTTTGCCCGGCATGTTTGCTGAGCCGATGGGCCGAAAGAAACTCTATCGCCTAACCGGCAGGAAAATAACTCGTAAGCAAGGGTGTCACCGGCAACTGTGGGGTCTGAAGGAAGCCGAAGGGGGAACTTGGAACATAGCGCAAGCAAACCGAGGTAGTCAGGCGGGTAACCTTGCTAAAAGTGGGAAAACCCAAAAGCCGGATAACCTGGTTAGTTAGGACGGATGCGTCCAAGTTCAGGTAAGCAACTTAACCGGGGAAGCTCGGCATTATCCTGGAGAATAGGTAGGCTTAAGAAAAACCGGATGAAGGGATAAGACCCCTCGGCATTCCTACCGTAAGAGACCGGATAATCCAACAAGCCCTATTGAACATATTACAACCAATATTCAATTCGGACTTTCACCCATCCGGCTACGGGTACAGACCCGGCAGAAACTGTATCAGGCAGTAGCCAAAGCAGAAAGATTTATGAACAAATATGGCTTAGAGCATGTAGCCCATATAGATCTTTCAAAATGCTTTGACCGTTTAGACCATAATCTAATAATTGAGGGCGTAGCCCGTCAATTGACACCACGGAACAAAGGTATGAACGTCGAATCCATGATCAGACAAAATACGAGGCCCGTACGTACGGTTCTGTGAGAAGGATAAAGCCGAAGCAAATTACTTCGGCTTTACCTTACTCGATTAGCAAAAAAAGTGGCTAAAGCTTTATCTAGACTAAAATTTTACCCGAAATAGGCAGGAAAAAAGCAAAGACGGACATAAAGTGTAACAGTGCCTGAAAATTCAATCGATGCACTAGGATCGGGGGATTAATAGATGAAAAAAATTATGTCAGTCTTAATAACTATTTGGATTTTAACATTATTTTTTTTCATGTTTACAGATTTTGCTTCTAAGAAGGCTGAAGCAGGCAGCACTTCGGATGTTCCTAGCGTACAAGCTAAAGGAGCGATATTAATAGAACAACAGACTGGAAAAATTTTATATGCTAAAAATAAACAGCAAAGACTTTACCCAGCTAGTACCACAAAAATTTTGACTGCCCTAATTGCTTTGGAAAACAGCCGCCCAGATGAAGTTGTAACTGTGGGAGAAGAAATAAATATTTTATCTTCAGATGGAAGTAAGGCTCAATTACATGTAGGGGAAGAAATTGCAATTGAAGATTTACTCAGAGGGCTGATGCTTCCTTCTGGCAATGATGCTGCTAACGTAATAGCTGTAAATATTGCCCGTAAAGTTAGCAAAAATAATTCCCTTGGAGTAGAGGAGGCATTAGGATATTTTGCTGATTTGATGAATCAGCGAGCACGTAAAGCCGGAGCCAAGAACTCTCATTTTATAAACCCCCATGGTTTTCACGATGGAAACCATTATACAACTGCTTATGATCTAGCAAGAATTGCTAAAGATGCTATGAAAAATTCACTATTTAGGAAAATAGTAAAGACAGAAAATTATAAGATGGATTCTTGGAGCAGTGCTGGGAATAGTGTTAGGGAAAATGGATATAGAGTATGGGAAAATACCAATGAGCTTATTAACAAAGACAGCAGCTCATATTTTCCATATGCAACGGGTATCAAAACTGGACATACAACTCCTGCTGGTCATTGTCTTGTTTCATCCGCTTCTGCAAATGGGTTGGATTTAATTGCGGTAGTTTTAAATACTACCCCGGCGTGTCAGTGGTCTGATTCAACTAGCCTTTTAAAATATGGCCTGGAAAATTTCCAACATATGCAGTTGCTAAAAGCAGGACAAGAGGTGACCACAATCAAAATTCTCAATCCTAGTGGTGACGATTCTGGAAAGCTGAAAGCTCTAGCAGCTAAAAATTTTACAGATATCTTTCGTGCAAATGATATTCCGGAAATTGAAAAAAATTTTATTTGGGATAAGAACCTGTTTAAAAAAGTACAAGGAGAGGAAGTTCAGCTCCTAGCGCCACTAGCTAAGGGACAGGAAATAGGTAAAGTTGTTTATGCCTTACGGGGAAAAACATTAGTTGAATCAGCTCTGGTGGCTGATAGAAATGTTACAAGCAACAATCTTTTAAAAAACATTATTGGAAACAGATCATTTTCCCTTTTTTATTGGGTAGCTGGCCTTGTAGCAGTTGACCTTCTAGTAAGAAAATTTAAATTTAAAAAATATAAAAGAAAGTTAAGGAAAAAGTGGAGAAGGAAGAGATTATAAGTTTAAGTCAACAGTTTCACAAATAACCCTTGCTATTAAACCAGTATTATCTAAGGAATATATTAGCTATTCTTAAAGGAAAATACAGTTAAGGTGGAGAAATTATATGATTATGGAAAGATCAAAGATAAGGTTATGGTAATGTTATTGGGGGTAATAAGGCTACAGTCAACAAAAAGATGAGGCCCTAAAGGCTAAAACTGGATGGCCGGAAAAAACATTAAATGATAGAATTGGCTACGGGAGGTGGCTTGACATGAAGAATCGGGAAGATAAGATTATAAAGTTTTTTGCCAGAGATCAATTTGCCGCTCATGTTGGAATCAAATTATTAAAAGTTCAACCGGGGTATGCAGAAGCTCAAATGGAAATTACGGATAAACATTTAAATGGCATAAACATAGTGCAAGGTGGAGCCATCTTTACTCTAGCAGACTTTGCCTTTGCTGCTGCTTCAAATGCCCAGGGGCAAGTTACAGTAGGGATTAATGCCAATATAGCTTATTTTAAACCACCTAAAGGAAAATTACTTCTGGCCGAAGCTAAAGAAATATCCTTATCCAGAAAAATTGCCTGCTACGAAGTTGATATTTTTGATGAAAACAAGGAACATATTGCGAAGTTTAATGCAACTGGCTATCGGAAAGAAAAAAATATCGAGTAAGTCAATATCGCAAAACAACTATATAGAAAACGCTGCTTGCAATTTTTAAGGCTGCGTTTTTTTGTGTCAAAGAATATAAGAGCTGAAAGATTTGAAAAAGCATTAGTTAGCTTGATACAAAATTAATATATGCTTTATCTTAACCGGTTAGTCTTGATTCGGTTGTTATACGAAGACACGTTTGGGGGGTGTAAGCTTGAATGATTTTAACGGGAAGCAGAAAAAAGTTTTAGGGCTTGAGTGGAACATATTTTTTATTGGTATAACTAGCTTTTTAACTGACACAACAACAAAAATGATTTATGCAATTATGCCGCTTTTTTTAATGTCTATTGGAGCATCAAAGACAGAACTTTCTCTTATTGAGGGAGTTGCTGAAAGTACAGCATCTATACTAAAGGCATTATCAGGCTGGTGGAGTGACAAAATCGGTAAGAATAAACCTTTTATGGTTGTGGGCTACGCTATTACTACTATTCTTTCTCCACTATTTTCTCTAGTAACCTCACCTTTACAGGTTCTTATGATTAGGTTTGTTGAAAGGATAGGTAAGGGCATAAGGACTGCTCCAAGAGATAGCCTAATAGCCGGGTCATCTAGCGAAGGCAAAAAAGGGAAAAGTTTTGGTTTCCATAAGGCAATGGATAACAGCGGGGCGATAGTGGGGCCTTTGTTGGCATTTGCTGTTTTGGCAGTGTTCCCGGGTGATTACCGGAAGGTATTCCTGCTTTCAGCAATTCCGGGTCTTATGGGGATTCTTGCCATTGTTTTCTTTGTCAAGGAGGCTAAAAAGAATAAAGGGGAACTTCTCGGAAAAATTGCCCTTAAGGACTTTTCAGCCAGATATTACATATTCCTGGGGATTGCTTTTATATTTACCCTGGGGAACTCAACTGATGCATTGCTATTAGTTAAAGCCAATGATGTCGGCATTAAAGCTTTGTTCATACCTTTAGTATACCTAATTTTTAACTCAGTTTCGGTAATTTTTGCTGCTCCAGCAGGCATGTTTTCCGATAGATTTGGCCGAGAAAGACTAATTATTTTCGGTTACTTGCTCTATTCTTTCATATACTTCGGTTTTGGAAAAACCAATAATCAAGGGGCAGTTATTCTACTTTTTGCCTTATACGGGCTATACAGTGCGGTAACAGATGGAGTGCAGAAGGCTTTAGTTTCTGACCTAATAGACAAGAATAAAAGAGGTACGGGCCTGGGCATCTATAATTCACTAATCGGTATCACGTTGCTTCCGGCCAGTGTTATAGCAGGTATATTGTATGATCAGGTTAATAATAGAGCTCCTTTTTTCTTTGGCTCCGCAATGGCGTTAGCTGCTGCAGTTTTAATGTTTGTATTTTATAAGAAAAGAGCTAAAGTCTACGCATAATAATATTTTTAAGTAGACCTCAAATAGATTGTAACAAACGTGAAAATATAAAACTAGTCATATGTGTTTTTATTGTATAAAACATGATGAGCGAACAGGAAAACTAACCGATTTAGAACAAATAAATGATTCGATACCAAAAAGCTAAGCGAATATATTTCTTGACAAAACTTACTAAATCGTTGTACTATTATAGAAAACATTTAGGATTACTAGGAATTATATTTAAGGTATTTACTTAGCTACAATTAGTTATTTTTGCTGAAAGCCTCGGTGGTGTTGAAAGTTTGATTACTTATCCTGTGGAACAAACGCACTCTGCTATACCCCGGGAGATTAGGGAACGAATAGGTGTAACTGACAGGCTTTTAAGGCTCTCGGTAGGAATTGAAAATGCAAATGATCTAATCAGTGACCTTGAACAGGCAATGAGTTAGTTATTTAGGCTTTTTAATAAAGATTGGAGGGTTTAAAATGAAATTTGGGTCAAAACTTATCCACAATGGAAACGAGATAGATAAGCATACTGGGGCATTAAGTATTCCTATTTATCAGACATCAACATACCATCAAGTGGATATAGAGAATTCACAGGAATATGATTATTCACGCTCGGGAAATCCTACAAGAAAAGCATTAGAGGAAACGATAGCTATCTTGGAGGGGGGAGATAGGGGGTTTGCGTTCTCTTCAGGGATGGCAGCCACATCTTCTGCACTGGCTATATTTTCAGCAGGTGATCATATTATTGTCTGTGAAGATGTATATGGTGGAACGTATCGAATAAGTACAAATTTTTTTAGTAGGTTTAATGTAGAAATTACTTTTGTTGATGCAAGCAATCTTGACAGTATCAAGGAAAACATCCGCAGTAATACAAAAGCCATATTTCTTGAAACACCTTCAAATCCATTATTAAAAATAACAGATGTAAGGGGAGCAATAAGAATTGCTAAAGAGAACGGATTATTAGTCCTAATTGATAATACTTTTATGTCTCCCTACCTGCAAAGGCCCATAGAACTTGGAGCAGATATTGTTATTCATAGTGCAACCAAGTTTATCGGTGGGCACAGTGATGTACTTGGAGGACTTGTGGTTGTTAAGGGTGAGGATCTGGGAAAGAAGGTTTATGCCGTACAGAATGGCTTTGGCGCTGTTTTGGGTCCACAAGATAGTTGGCTTTTGCTCCGTGGCCTTAAAACCCTACAAGTTAGGATGGATTACCAGCAAAAAAATGCCCAAAAACTTGCGGAATGGCTGGATCAACATGAAAAAGTCCAGTCAGTTTATTATCCTGGCTTACCAAATCATGTGAGTCGAGATATTCATTTTTCTCAAGCTGATGGGGCAGGTGCTGTACTGTCATTCAAAACAGTTAGTGACGCACAGGCACGTAGTTTTATGCAAAAAGTAAGTCTGGCTGCCGTAGCTGTAAGTCTTGGTGGTGTTGAAACTATTGTTTCCTACCCCGTGAAAATGTCTCATGCAGCTATGCCAAAGGAAGAGAGAGAGCGGCTTGGCATTACTGATAATCTCATAAGGGTATCAGTGGGATTAGAGGATATTTCTGATTTAATAGAAGATTTTGCTAGTGCATTATCAATCTAACATTATCAATCTAATATGTTTTGAAAATTAATTCAAATTTCCAAAGTGAAATTTGAATTTTTTAAGCAACTAATTCCTACTAAACCGATAAAAAAACAAAAATATTTGTAATTTTATTGACATATATTTCATATAGTATTATTATCAAAATAACATATTAAACATATAAGAATAGTAGGAAATAATAATAAGTTTTTGGAGGCGGTAAAATGGTTAAAATTGCAAAGAGTTTAACGGATCTCATTGGGAATACTCCCTTGCTTGAATTGTCCAACTACAACAAGTCAAATGTTTTAGAATCAAAACTTGTTGCAAAGCTTGAATACTTTAATCCAGCAGGAAGCGTTAAAGATAGAATTGCATATGCGATGGTCAAGGATGCAGAAGAAAAAGGTTTAATCAATAAGGAATCTGTTCTGATTGAGCCTACAAGCGGGAATACAGGAATAGGACTTGCTTTTGTTGCCGCGGCAAAAGGCTATAGACTAATAATTACATTGCCTGAAACATTTAGTATTGAGCGAAGGAATCTATTAAAAGCTTTAGGTGCAGAATTGGTCTTAACACCTGGAGCGGAAGGTATGCCTGGTGCTATTAAAAAAGCAGAAGAAATTGCAGCAGTAACCCCTAATTCTTTCATTCCTCAACAGTTTAAAAACCCGGCAAATCCAGAGATCCACAGGAAGACAACAGCTGAAGAAATTTGGAGAGATACAGACGGCCAAGTGGATATAGTCGTTGGTGGAGTTGGAACAGGAGGAACCATTTCAGGTATTGGAGAAGCCTTAAAAGCTAAAAAACCTGATGTGCAAATAATTGCTGTTGAACCCTTTGATTCACCTGTTCTCTCTGGAGGTGCAAAAGGACCACATAAGATTCAAGGTATTGGGGCTGGTTTCGTTCCGGATATCTTCAACAGAGATGTTGTGGATGAAATTTTTAAAGTTAAGAATGAAGAGGCATTTGATACTGCCAGAAAGATTGCTAGGACAGAAGGTTTACTTGTAGGTATTTCTTCTGGTGCCGCTGCATTTGCCGCCACGGAAATAGCAAAAAGACCTGAAAATAAAGGAAAGACAATTGTGGTCATACTTCCGGATACAGGTGAAAGATATTTGTCAACGCCTTTGTTCCAAGAGTAGGCTAGGCAAAGAAAAAATACTAGGCAGAAATAATTGATTTTATAGGGGGCTTAAGCCCCCTATAAAATCAGAATAATTCCTAGAAAAACGATACGATAACTTTAGAATGACTATTGCGAAAGGAAGTAACTTATGTCTGTAGAGAACAATGATCTTAAAAAAAAATCTGTAGAGTATTTCAGAGAAGGTCTATATTGCTCGGAGGCTATTCTACAGGTTTTCAACAAGCATTTGAATTTGGGATTGAGTAAGACTGCTCTGAAAATGGCAACTGGATTTGGAGCAGGGCTGGGAGCATCTAAATGCTGCTGTGGTTCTTTGACAGGAGCTGTTATGGTTTTAAGTGCCATTAAGGGGAGATTAAATAAAGACGAAAACGTTGATGAAGTTTTTACTTTGACAAATGAGCTTCATGATAAGTTTAAAGAAAAGTTCAATGGTACTTGCTGTCGCGTGTTGACCAAAGATGTTGTATGGGGGACACCAGAACACCATAAAAAATGTGAAGATTATGTCTGCGGGGCTGTTGAAATCCTTATGGATATCCTAGCAAGGAAACAAATTGTTTAGTAAAGAAGGTGATGCTAGATGATAAATTATTATCCTGATTTTTTTAATGATGTTTTTGGACCCATTATGCAGCCTGGTTCCAGTTCTCATACAGCTGCCCCATGTAGATTGGGTCTTTTAGCGAGAGCATTGTTGGGTGAAAACCCCATTGCTGCGGAATTTATTATGGATAAGGATGGGTCTTTTGCGGGTACTTTTGGAGTGATGGATGAGGATAAAGGTATGCTGGCAGGCATTCTTGGTATTTGGCCTGAAGATGAACGGATAAGCAGTGTCTATGAGCTTGCCCGTAAGAATGGTATTTGTTACCGTTTTATTTTCGATTCAATGAAAGAAAGTGATCATTTAAATGCGATTAAAATTGTTTTAAAAGGTGAGAGTGGCAAAACTGCTCAACTTGTGGGGGAATCAACGGGTGGAGGTATGATCAGGGTAAGAAAAGTTAACGGCTTTGATATACACCTAATAGGAGATACTTATGTAATGCTTATATTTGCAGAGCTAACTCATTTAGAAGAAAAATTGCTTGCAAATTCTCTTGAAGGATACATAGAAGCACAAATACTGAGATGTGAAGACAGTACACTGTATTGCATAAAAACTTCTTGCCTGCCAGACAGTTCAAAGATTAAAAATGCTTTTCCTGATATCCCAATAGAAATTTTGCCGCCTGTTCTCCCGGTAGTTATGCACAAGGACAGAAAACCACAACTTTTCAAGAGCATGGAGGAGTGGCGCAGTAGAGCAATAGCTTGTGGTAATAGTATGAGTGCAGCAGCAATGCAATATGAGGTTAATTCATCATTATGGTCGAAAGAGCAAGTAGGCACATATATGCATAAAATTAAAGAAGTTTTATATCGCCAGATTACAGCAGCATATGAGGAAAACAGCGCTCCCCGCAATCCGTTTTATCGTTACGATGGTGAAATGTGGGATGAGTATCAGCATAAAAACAGGATATTAAGTGGTAATTTAATGGGTGAAGTTGTCAAAAGGGCTATCGGAGTAATCTCAAAAACACGGGGTGTTCCTATGGTTCCTGGACCCATGGGCACTGGAGGTGGATACCTGTTTTCTGCTGTATATTCAGTAAAAGAAGCTTACGGTTTCAGTGATGATGATTTAATCCGTGGGTTATTCGTGGCTGCAGGTATTGGAGCAATAGCTTATACCCATACCAATCCTACTGGTGAGGTAGTAGGTTGTGCTGGTGAATGCGGAGTATGTTGTGCAATGGCTTCCGCAGCAATAGTAGAGATGGCTGGTGGAAACGGTGAAGATATTGAAAATGCTGCATCCTTGGCGCTGCAAGCATTTTTCGGGTTACCCTGTGATCCTGTAATCGGGGGGTATGAGGCGCCATGTTTCAGCAGAGCAATATCCGCAGCAAGCATGTCGGTCATATTTGCCGATTTGGCTTTAGCTGGCTCAAAAGCTGTTATTCCTTACGATGAACTGCTAGTTGCCCTTGATAACTTAGGTAAAAGTATGTCCTCTGAGTTGCTTTGTACTTCGAAAGGTGGAGCTTGCACAACTCCCACAGCCAAAAGTTGTGAACTGAAATTTAGAGAATGGTTTGATAACAGAAATAAAATTCTTACATAACAATAGAGCATTCAGTTCGGAATAATAAAAATAGTGAGGGCTGAACAATGAAGAAAAGTTTTAATTTTAATATCTTACTTCCATTACTAGCACTAGTTACAACCTTATTAATTAGTAAACTAATTCCAGACAGTGCTGTAGGATACGGATCAATAATGTGGACACCCCTGCTTGCTGGGGCAACATTGATTTTTAGCTTACTCATAATATTTTCATTGAAGTTTAGCCGTTTGTATAAAGTGCTAGAACATAAATCACCCCTGCTTGCGGTAGCTATCTTATTCTTGACCTTATGGGAATTCTTAACCGCCAAAACTGCAATACTTCCATTGCCATATTTTCCTGCCCCCGGTCAGGTGATTGATGTGCTTGTAACGGATTGGAAACTGCTTTCTACAAGTGCGTATTATTCGTTGAAAATGCTGTTGACAGGATATGTTTTGGGAGCATTAGCGGGTTTGATAACTGGGATATTGATCGGGTGGAGCAAAAAGTGCAACTATTGGCTTGCACCATTGCAGAAAATTATCGGACCCATTCCGGCTACTGCATGGATTCCTATTGCTATGACCTTATTTCCTACAAGTTTTACGGCTAGTGTATTTATACTTGCACTGGCAGTATGGTTTCCCGTGACGGTAATGACCAGTTCAGGCATAGCTAATGTAAATAAATCGTATTTTGAAATGGCACAAACTTTAGGGGCAGATAAGACTTATCTAATATTTAGGGTTGCGCTGCCAGCTGCACTTCCTAATATTTTTATCGGCTTATTCATGGGGTTGGGCATGTCCTTTGTAACCCTAATAGTAGCCGAAATGCTGGGAGTAAAAGCGGGATTAGGTTGGTATATTAACTGGGCTCAAGGGTGGGCAGAATACAAGAAGGTTTATGCGAGTCTTGTAGTAATGGCTTTGATTTTTTCAACAATTATTACACTGTTGTTTAAAATTCGGGATAGAGTATTAATCTGGCAAAAGGGGTTGATCAAATGGTAAATGGAGTAGGTATGATCACCTTGAATGAGTTGAGCCGTGAATTTACAGACCAGAGCAAAAATAAAATTTTGGCCCTTGACAAGGTCAGCATAGAAATCAACCCGGGTGAATTTTTGTCTATTGTAGGCCCTAGTGGATGTGGCAAGTCTACCATGCTTCGGATTATTGGTGGACTTGACAAGCCAACGAACGGGAGTGTACTACTGGATGGAATTCCCGTCCAGGGACCCAGTTATGAACGAGGGATGGTATTCCAGGACCCAACCCTTTTTCCTTGGTTAAATGTACACGATAATATTGCCGCAGGTCTTGTTGCTAGAAAGGTATATAAAGCTAAAAAAGATGACGTAGCAGAATATATTGAACTTGTCGGGCTAAAAGGATTTGAAAAGGCTTACCCTCACCATTTGTCAGGAGGTATGGAACAGCGTGCGGCCATTGCCAGGTCACTGGTGAATCATCCTAAAGTGCTTCTGCTGGACGAACCCTTAGGCGCTTTGGATGCCTTTACGCGCATGTATATGCAGGATGAACTCTTACGAATTTGGCAGGAACGCCAAAATACAATGATTTTAGTTACGCATGATATTGACGAGGCAGTTTATCTTAGTGACAAGATATTGATCATGTCTCCCCGACCTGGACGTGTATCCAATATAATCAATGTGAATCTGCCCCATAAAAGAAAACGTAATAGTCCAGATTTTCTTAACCTACGGAATAAGATACTAGAAATGCTTCATTTTGTTAAAGAAGATGAGCCGCTTAGTTATTATTTATAAATAAAATTTGGGAAAGGAGGGACAGGTGGCTTTTGTATTTACGCATAAAGCGATTTAGATTTAATTAATTCTTTGAGATCTATAAAATTTCTTAGGAGGTATCTTATGAAGAAGAATAATATAATGATTGTAGCTCTTCTACTGGTCCTTACCTTAGTGCTCTCGGCTTGCGGCAGCAAGGCCACAGAAAACGGGATTAAACAAACGGAGGGCACAAACAGCGGTCAGCAGAGACAAAATCAAGAACTGGTAAAGGTTACCCTGGGGACATACAATGGTACATGTGAAGCACCTTTATATGTTGGTGTGGAAAATGGCATCTTTAAGAAATATGGTTTGGATGTTACATTGGTGAACATCAATGCTGAAACTCTCAAAGAAGGTTTAGCCTCAGGCAAAATCGATGGTGCCCAAATATCTCCTGGTTTGTTTAAAGCCATTGAGCAAGGAATGGACATAAAATTAACTAATGGTATACACACTGGATGTATCCAGGGCGTTGTAGCTAAAAATTCTCCCATCCAAGGTGTTAAAGACTTAAAGGGGAAAAAGGTGGGAATCGACTCCATCGGAGGTGTTCCTATGGTACTGCTATCCATTGATTTAGGTAAAGCAGGCATAGATCCTAAGAAGGATGTCGATTGGAGGGTATATCCTCAAGTTCAACTGCAACAGGCTCTTGAAAAAGGGGAGATAGATGCCTTTGTTGCTTGGGATCCATATGGTGCTTTGGCAATTTCAGGAGGTAAAGCACGGAAAATATTTGGTAACACTAATAAGCAACCTGGCGTAAAAGATAACTATTGTTGCTACACTGGGGTAAGCGGTAAGTTGGCCAAAGAAAAACCCGAGGTTGCAAAAAAAATCACGGCTGCATGGGCTGAGGCAACCCAATGGGTACAGGAGCATCCTCAAGAGGCTGCTAAGATAGCGGTAGACAAAAAATATGTAAGCAGTGGTAGCGAAGTGGAAAATAGCAAACTATTGGGTGATTATGAGTTTCTAGCCAATAAGGCAAAAGCAAAAATAGATTTTGAAAATACGCTAAATGCTATGAAAACCCAGGGTATACTCGATCCCGGTACCAATATAAAGAAACTTGTTCAGGATACATTTTTAGATTAAGGGTTGTAGTTGAATGAATAAGAAAAAGGTAATTGTTACTATTATTATATTGCTGTTGCTTATAGTTACTGGTATCTATATTGGTAAATCGTACTACAAAAAAAATATATTGTCGGGAAATACTTCATCACAGGTTACACATACAGTTAATAAGCAGGGTGCAGACTGTTGCAAGTAGAAGGAACCCGCTTGGAAACTGAAATAATTAGTGCATGATTTATTTATTGATTTCTCCTTCTATAACTAAAAGGGAATATTCCTTCATACTGTGTAACCGACCTTAAGTCGTCCAGTGAATCGGACGACTTAAGGTTTATTTTAAGTTAGATTTCATGGTAAAAATTATTGGGGGCTTTTTAGGTAGTTTGATGTAGAAAAATTCCATAGTATACTATATAATTTAAGCCAAGCAAAACAATGCGATTACTGTAATATAGAAAGTTAGGTGAAAAAAGTTGCCCATTAGAATACCAGATAACCTACCGGCGGCTGAAATTTTAACAAGAGAGAACATTTTTGTTATGACTGAAGGAAGGGCAATGCATCAGGATATTAGGCCCTTAAAAATTGCTATTCTAAATCTTATGCCTACAAAAATCATAACAGAAACTCAGCTCTTGCGCTTAATTGGCAATACTCCAATTCAGGTAGATGTAGAATTGCTGCATCCCAAAACTCATGTATCAAAAAACACACCTGAAGAACACTTGACAAACTTTTATAAAACCTTTGATGAAGTTAAGGATGATAAATTTGACGGATTGATTATAACTGGTGCTCCCGTTGAACAACTGGAATTTGATGAAGTTTCATATTGGAAGGAAATCCAGAAAATCATGGAATGGAGTACTCGTAATGTTTATTCCACTTTTCATACCTGCTGGGCTGCCCAGGCAGGTCTATACTACCATTATGGTATAAAAAAATATCCTTTGCAGAAAAAAATGTTCGGAATATTTTCTCATAAAGTAAATAAGCCTAACGCTATGCTGGTAAGAGGATTTGATGATGTTTTTGCTGCTCCCCATTCCAGGCATACTGAGGTTCGCAGGAAAGATATTGAAAAAGTTCCCCAGCTCCAAATTCTTTCTGAGTCAGAGGAGGCAGGCATTTATCTACTGAAAACAGCTGGAGGAAGACAGGTTTTTGTAACGGGCCATCCAGAGTATGATCCTCTAACATTAAAAGCCGAATACGACAGAGACAGAGCAAGGGGACTTGATGTGGAAATACCAAAAAACTATTACCCTGAAGACGATCCCAGTAAGCCTCCAATTGTAAGCTGGAGGGGACATGCCAATTTACTTTTTTCAAATTGGTTGAATTATTACGTGTATCAGGAAACTCCTTTTGATCTTAATAATTTAAAATAAGTTTTTCTAAGGAGGAAATACTATACACAGAATATATAAAGACTGCTAAATAAGGCAATTTAAAACTATTAGCATTGGACAAAGGGGAAAGAATGCTATAGTTATTTTTCTAGTGATCTTAGTTTATGGAGGCGGTAAAATGAGGATTTCTACAAAAGGCAGATATGGACTCAGAGCAATGGTTGACCTGGCAGTACATTCAAATGGAGATCATGTTGCCTTATGTAGTATTGCAGAAAGAGAAGGCATATCCATGAATTATCTTGAACAGGTTTTTGCCATTCTAAGAAAAGCTGGTTTGGTGAAAAGCGTAAAGGGTGCTCAAGGTGGGTATATTTTAGGAGATAGTCCTTCTAAAATCAAGGTAGGAAATATTCTGCGAGCACTGGAGGGACAGCTTTCTGTAATTGATGAAAAAGCGGAAGATTCCTCTTTAAATAAAACAAGTATAGAGCATTGCATCAAGATTAATGTTTGGGATAAAATGAATGCCTGTATAAATGAAATTGTTGATGCAGTAACTCTAGAAGACCTTGCTGAAAATTACAAGAAAACTAATGGTTTGCTAACACTAATGTATTATATCTAATTTAAATTAAGGGGAGATTCCACTATGGGCGAAAGAAAATTGAAATTCGACACATTGCAAGTCCATGCAGGACAGAAACCAGATCCAACAACAGGTTCCAGGGCAGTTCCTATTTATCAAACAACTTCATATGTTTTTAATGACGTAGAACATGCGGCTAATTTATTTGCCTTAAAAGAACCGGGAAATATTTATACAAGGATTATGAATCCCACCAACGATGTATTTGAGCAAAGGATAGCAGCTCTAGAAGGAGGAGTTGGTGCCTTGGCTGTAGCCTCAGGCTCCGCTGCTGTTACTTATGCTATTCTAAACATTGCAGGAAGCGGAGACGAGATTGTTTCTGCCAGTACATTATACGGAGGTACATACAATCTGTTTGCAGCTACGCTACCAAAGTTGGGTATAAAAACAGTCTTTGTAGATCCTGACGAGCCAAATAATTTCAAGGAAGCCATTAATGCTAAAACAAAGGCTTTGTATATTGAAACCATAGGTAATCCAAGTATCAACATTGTTGATATTGAAGCTGTTGCTAAAATAGCCCATGAAAATGGAGTACCTTTAATTATCGATAATACCTTTAGTACTCCTTATCTAATTAAACCTATTGAATTTGGAGCAGATATTGTAGTCCATTCAGCAACTAAATTTATTGGAGGTCATGGCACATCTATCGGGGGTGTTATCGTTGATTCAGGTAAATTTGATTGGGCAGGAAGCGGAAAATTCCCAGGTCTGACAGAGCCTGATTTAAGTTATCATGGTGTGAAATATGTTGAAGCTCTTGGGCCTTTGGCGTATATCACCAAGGCAAGGGTACAGCTTTTGAGAGACACGGGTGCGGCCATCAGCCCTTTTAATTCTTTCCTTTTCCTTCAGGGTTTGGAAACCTTATCCCTTAGAGTCGAAAGACATGTTTCAAATGCTAAAAAAATTGCTGATTTTTTGTCCAAACATCCTCGGGTAACCTGGGTAAACTATCCATCACTACCGGACAATAAGTACCATGAACTTGCCAAAAAATATCTACCCAAAGGTGCTGGTTCCATATTCACATTTGGCATCAAGGGTGGTGTTGAAGCTGGTAAACGATTTATTGACAGCCTTGAGATTTTTTCGCTCCTTGCAAATGTTGCAGATGCCAAGTCACTAGTTATTCACCCAGCAAGTACCACTCATGCCCAGTTGAACGAGGAGGAACAAAAAGCTGCAGGAGTTACACCTGATCAAATAAGACTATCAATAGGGATTGAAGATGTGGACGACCTGATTTACGATCTTGATCAGGCATTGGAAAAAAGCCTGTAAAGCGTATGCTCTAGTACAAAAATTTTTCATGATTAGTAGTTAACTGAAAAATATGAGAGGCACTGTAATTCACTAAGGTAAGTGGATAAAGGTGTCTTTTCCTATTTAAACTATGTTTACTCTGGGCAAAAGTACCATGAACTAATAAATATCTTTATTTAAATTTAAGTTAAGGAATGAGATAATGAGATAGAATTTTATTTTGGTATCTATTAGAAAAGGAGGTAATCCATGTCAGCAAAAACAAGTAAAATTGTAGTTATTTATAAATCTAAATATGGAAGCACAAAGTCCTATGCAGAGTGGATTTCTAAAGATGTAGGCGGAGATTTGTTTGAAAGCTCTATGGTAAGCGTTAATGACTTGCAGAAATACCAGGTTATAGTGTTTGGAGGCTCTTTGCATGCAGTTGGTATTAATGGTGTAAAACTCATTACCGACAACTTTGATCTATTAAAGAATAAAAAAATAATAGTATTTGGTACGGGAGCTTCCCCTGTGCGGGAAGAGACAGTTAAACATGTCTATAAACATAATTTTCCAAATGAGATTCAAGAAAAGATACATTTCTTTCTGTTAAGAGGTGCCTTTAATTATTGCAAGTTATCATTTATTGATAAAATGCTGATGAATGCTTTAAGGTTAATGCTAAAAATGAAAAAAGCAGACAAGTTAGACGAAGATAGCAGGGGTTTGCTAGAATGTTTTAATAAGCCCGTCGATTGGAGGGACAAAAAGGCAATTATTCCGATTGTTCAATGTATTAATGAAGAATAAAGGGGTAGGATGGTAATTTTTTAAACGCAAACGTTAAAAAGAGAGGATATTACCATTGAATGCAGGATAATTAATTATAATCCTAGTTTAAATACAGTATAATTAACAGCGTAATAGTTATATTTCATTGCAGGTTATTTCTTCGTTTCCATAATCACATCCTTTTTATTAGCCACATGAGTGGCTTTTTTTTTTGCTACTAAGCAAAAATTGGTCTTAATTCCAAAAAAATTAAAGGGAAAAGTAAAATTAAAAAGAATTTTAAAAAATTAATATAAAAGTAGAAGCATTATTTGGAATTTTGTTGGTAGCGAATAAATTTAGCTAAAAGAAAATAATTCTCATATATAATTTATTATTTATGTGATAGGAAAGGAGATTATTAAATGACAAAGTTTTTTTCCAAAAGGCCATGTTACGAAACTTCATATATTATAAAATATGTTGAAGACAAATTTGAGGGTAAAGAGCCAGCAGAACCAAAAATTGAATACCCAATTCACGTTACTTTTTTAAATTATTTTAATCGGCTTTTTTCTAATGAAAAACAAATGGCTATATCTACGAAAAAAATGTTAAAAATTACTGCTGACATCAGTAATTTTGATGTTAACATGTCACATATAGCATATAAATTAATTGATTTTGCTAAAGAAATGTCTGTACTCAGCAAATCTAACCTGGCAATTGTTGAGGAAACTAATGCTGGCATGAATGAGGTCAATAATACTATCAGAAATACTTCCGAAACACTATCTCAGTTATCTGATGCTTCTGAAGTTCTCCTGCAGAGGAACCATGAAAGTTTGGCCCAACTTAAAGAGATAAATGATATTAAAGATAATGTAATGAATGATGCTAATATTATGGGGCAGAAAATCGATCAGCTTGTTGAAATGGCCAATAAAGTAAATGACATTGTTAATGGGGTTAAGGAAATAGCTGAGCAAACTAATCTTCTCGCCCTTAACGCTTCAATTGAAGCAGCACGGGCTGGCGAAAATGGACGTGGCTTTGCAGTAGTTGCCGAAGAAATTAGAAAACTGGCAGATGATACTAAAAAAAGCCTCGAAGGCATGAAATCTTTTGTAAGCAACATTCAAAATGCTTCAAAAGAAGGCAAAAAAAGTATGGACAACACTCTTAATTTAACCCAAAAAATGAGCCAAAAAATTGATATTATAACTGATACTATGGAAAAAAATGTTGATATGCTTAATAACACAAGTAATGATGTGCAATTTATAAATCAATCTATGTATGGAATCAAAACAGCTGCCAATGAAATTAACCAAGCCATGGAATCATCAAGTCGCGATGCAGAAAGCTTAAGTCAGATGACACAAGTTATTCACCAAGATGCATTAGCTTGCGCAGATTATGCAAAACAGATGTCCAAAGTTGATGATGAACTTTCTGAAATTGTCAAGGAGCAAATGAATGCTCTTCAAGGCAGTAGTAATGCCATCAGTAACCAAGAATTTTTAAAAACTATCGCTAATGCCAAGGAGGCACATTCTAAGTGGCTAAGTAATTTAAAACGAATTGTCGATGAGATGAGATTATATCCATTGCAAATTAATGGTTCTAAATGCGCATTTGGCCATTTTTATCACGCTATAACAGTGCACCATTCGTCCATCAAACAAGATTGGGAATCAATAGAAGAGATTCATAAGAAATTTCATGAAATGGGGCAGGAGGTACTTCAGGCTGTTAAGGATGGCCAAGCTGCAAAGGCCCAAGAATATTATGCTGCGGCTGAAAAGCTTTCTCAGGAGATTTTTGTATGCTTAGATAAAGTTACATCTCAAGTAGAAAACCTAACCCAAAAAGGTGTGCGCTTATTTGGGGATTGCGCTTAAAGCAGTACAACTATTTTTTCAGGATAAAATTTTTGCCGCCATACTGGATATTTAGGGTTATCCAAGTATTGTTTAATTATAAATTCCCCATAATAATATTAGGAAATAAGTACTAATTTGTATCAAAGTTGGAGGTAAATATGTCTGCTAAAATTCTATTTTCGTCAGTTAAATTTGATAAATATGATGCAGATGTAACTCTCCCTGCTAAATTTGGGAGATTAATCGACAAGATGGATTTAGAGAAAACAGTTAAAGATAAATGGACTGCTGTGAAAATGCATTTAGGTAGAAACATTGGTTATTCTACAATCCACCCTTTGTTTATTAAAATTTTAGTTGATAAGCTTAAGGGTTATGGAGCCAAAGTTTTTATTACGGATCAAATTACTTCCGGTGCAAAAGACAGAGGTTATACAGAAGATTTTTTAGGTGTGCCCATTGTAGATGCCTGCGGTGTAATGGGAAAATATTATTACGAAAAGAAAGTTGATTTTAAGACTTTTCAGAACGTTGATGTTGCCGGAAATATCCATGATGCAGAGGTTATGATTGATTTATCCCATGTTAAAGGCCATGGCGCTTGCGGCTATGGTGGGGCATGTAAAAATATTGCTATGGGCTGCGTTACAGATAGAACCAGAAGGCAAATTCACGGGCTTGAGGGTGGCCTTATATGGAATGAGGAACTCTGTACCCACTGTGAGCTATGTATTAACAGCTGTAATCATAACGCTAATAGTTTTGATAAAGACAATAAATATAAGGTATTTTTTCATCACTGCACATACTGTCAACATTGCGTAAAAGTTTGTCCACAAGGTGCAGTAATAATGGATGCGCACCGTTACGAAGATTTTCAGACAGGAATGGCTATCTGTACCCAGGAAGTTTTAAAAACTTTTGAACCCGGAAACGTTTTTTATATTAATTTTTTAATGAATATAACTGCCTTGTGTGATTGTTGGGGATTGACTACACCTTCCCTAGTCCCAGATATCGGCATTATGGCTTCTCAAGACATTGTGGCCATTGAAAGAGCAAGCTTAGATGCAATTAAAGTTGAAGACTTGCTCATAAATGGAATACCAGAGGGCCATGAACTTAAATCCTCCGGACATCTCTTTGAAAGATTACATTGGAAAAATCCTTTTATCCAGTTAGAGGAGTTGGAAAAACGAGATTTAGGAACCCAAAAGTATGAGTTAGAAGAAGTGAAATAGTTGTTAAAAGCCTGCACGGATTAAAAGATACGGAGCTAATAAAGCTGTAGTAATACCTACCAGGGCAATGGAAACGCTGCTCATTGCTCCTTCTAGTTCTCCTGCTTCCATAGCTCGATAGGTGCCTAAAGCATGGGAGGCTGCTCCCAAGGCTATTCCTCTAGCAACTTTATTTTTAACGCCTACAAGATCAAGTATTCTAGTGCCAATAATAGTTCCAACAAGCCCTGTAATAATTAATTATCACGCCAGCCGTTAAGGAGGAGCCGTATAACGAGGCCCGTACGTACGGTTTTGTGAGAAGGATAAAGCCGAAGCAAATTACTTCGGCTTTATCCTTACTCAATGAGGTAAGCCATTAACTCAACTGATAAAGTATAAAATAGGTATAGAAAAAAGGAGGTAAGAAATATCAAGTAAGAAGATTTTAGTTGCAGATGGTGGATATCGTAAGCTTATTTCCGTTAATGGGTTTGAATAATATAGACAGCTGCTATTAATAAAACTACTCCAACAATTCTCAATGGACTTAAGAGCTGTACGTTTCCTAATACACCTAAGTGGTCTAAAATAACTGCCAGGATTACTTGTCCCGCAATTATTAAACTAAACATACTGGCAAAGCCTATTTTAGGAGCTGCAATAATGGTTACAAATATATAAAAAGCACCAAGTATGCCACCTACCCACATCCACCAATTAGTTTCTTTTAGGCTTGAAAAAGCTGGTATGGTTTGATTTCCTGCATATACTGATACAATACAAGCTAGAGCTAATACTAAAGTACCTACTGAAAAACTAAATAGAGATGTTAGAATAGGGTTGCCTACGTTAAGCTGAAGCTTGCCATTTACGGCAACTTGCGTAGTTATGCCCATACCGGCAACAAATGCTAGGAAAATAAATATAAATTTCATTTTAGTCATTCCTTTTTTTTTCTAATAAATTACAATCATAAATTATACTATAACCTTCAGGCTCAGTCTAGAAATCAAAATAAAGTTGCCTTTTTCTAAAAAAGTTAAAAGAAAAATATGTAATTAGGTTATAATAAAAATATTATAAATTGAAAGGATGACAAATTTGAGTACTAACCCTATTGTAACAATAGAAATGGAAAACGGCAGTGCAATTAAATTAGAGCTATACCCGGAAACTGCGCCTAATACAGTTAATAATTTTATTTCTCTTATTAATAAAGGTTTTTACGATGGTTTAATTTTTCACCGTGTGATACCAGACTTCATGATTCAAGGAGGAGATCCAAGAGGCGATGGCACTGGAAGCCCGGGATATAGTATTGAAGGTGAATTTGCTCAAAATGGGATTAAAAATAGTTTGAAACATGACAGGGGGGTCATATCTATGGCTAGATCAATGAACCCCGATTCGGCTGGGTCCCAATTTTTTATTATGGTGGAATCAGCAAACCATTTAAATGGACAGTATGCGGCCTTTGGCAAAGTTACAGAAGGTATGGAGATAGTTGATTCCATAGTAAATGTTCCTAGGGACATGTGGGATAAACCTTTAGAAGATCAAAGAATGAAAAAAGTAACAGTCGATACTTTTGGAGTTGAATATACTGAGCCTAAAAAAATGTAATTACTTAACTTTAAGACTGCTGTGAAAAGCAGTCTTAAAGTTAATATCTAGCCTTGCAACCCCAGTAGGCAAAAATGAGCAGAAAAAAATAAAAAAGCTTAAACCATGTATGGTTTAAGCTAAAGAATTATTTAGAAAAAGAATCTTAGTTCCATCCAGTCTAAAGCAATAAAATCTGTATCTCCTGCATTAGAGGTATTTCTGATTTGGACGGTGTTATTGCGTCTTAAAATGTTTGTTGGAATGTCAATTGCCAGTTGTCTCCAATTGTCAAATTGTTGGCCTCGAGGCCTACCATGAACAAAAGGCAGCCTGCCAAAGTTTTGTCTGCTTCCATTAAAATTGACTGTCATATTATAGCGGTTTTCTGGAACATCATAATGATCATCCAAGGCTCCCCTAAGAATAAGTCTAACTCTTTCAAAGTTATTTATTAATAAGAATAAATAGTTTGGTAAGTTAAAGGTCCACGATCCGACGTTACCTGTGTATAATATATCAGCATTTCCGCTTGGGTTACCGTAATTAGGATATCCCGTTAGCTCTTTGTGAAGAACAATGATGGTACTAGGTCTAGCGTTGCTTAAGATTGGTGGAGGATCTCCTTGGCGGGACATGCTCTCCTCAGAATAGAAATTTTCAGATTCATCATAGGTCCAATCATTTGTAGACATAATTTCACCTCCTAAAGTTACTATATTATATTCAACTATTGACGTAATGCTATAGGTAGGTTTAAAACTTTTCAAATATACAGCTATAAATTAATATTATATTTTCTATTAATTTATTTAATGATTTATTTAGTAATTTGTTGACATAATAAGTCATTAGAGTTAAAATAACAGTTGTGAATTAAACTAACGCTGGGGCATAGCCAAGTTTGGTAAGGCACAGGATTCTGGCTCCTGGATGCGTTGGTTCGAATCCAACTGCCCTAACCATAATTGACTCACTAGCTCAACTGGTAGAGCATCTGACTCTTAATCAGAGGGTTCAGGGTTCGAGTCCCTGGTGGGTCACCAAATAATAGCAAGGGTTTTAGCCCTTGCTATTTTATTTGTGCGCCCAGCATGGGCGCTTGCTCGTCGGTGAAAGTCCGATACGGGGGTTGATAGTGCCAACCGTTAGCCTAAGACAAGGGTGTCCAT
>JAVLUO010000017.1 GCA_031628995.1 Bacillota bacterium LX-D
AGTACATTAATTCTATTGAACCGCCGTATACCGAACGGTACGTACGGTGGTGTGAGAGGACGCTGAATTAATTAATTATTCAGCTCCTACTCGATTTGACAAAAACAGACCTTTTTCGATTTTTAATATATCAAATTCTTTCTGCCTTTTTTGTACAATTTACTTAAAATAAATTATTTGCGAATTTTACTTCTCAAAGTGTATTAGAAAAGCTTTCCGAGTACGTATTCAATGACAAGCTCATTCCCAAAAATGTTGATGAATACAACAGATTCCTGGTATATCAAGACAATGAAGTGGTGCAGCAGAAAAAAGAACTTGAAAAAACGGGTTGAAACTCTCGAGAAGGATATCGACAGTGTAATTAATCTACTCACAAAAGTGGCGTCGGATGCTTTGTTGAATAAACTTAAGGCGTTAGAAGAAGAAAGATATTCTCTGGAAACAAAGCTCAATCAATTATATAAGTCGGTTAAAACCAATAAAGTGACAGCTGCTGACATATCAGCCGCTTTTCAGAAAGCACGTCAGATGCTTGCAGATGGTTATTCCCTAACCTGAAAAAAATCGTTGAGTTATACGTTCAGAAAATCATTGTTTATGAAGACAGAGCCGATGTTTATCTGAACTTTCAGCCACACTTGCGTATTCCATTCGATGATTTTGACGGTGAGGGAACGAAAAAAGAAAATGAGGTAAAAGAGAGTTTAATGGTTTCAAATACTGGAACAGATGGATGGGGACTAAGGGTGCAAAATTGTGCTGGTACAGCATGTTTTCCCTCACGTCGACCGAATTAAGAGTCGAGAACGGATAATCGCTACTCATACCCGTTCTTACGAAAGGGGACATACCTCGTTACAATTGGAGCATTATCAAGTGCGGGAGCGAATAGAACAGGCCCACAGCACTGGTTACAAAGACTTTTTGAAGGTTCGCTTATTAATGCGCGAGTATTCACTTGAGGAAGTTAGCCAAGCGATCACAGCAATTGGCCCATTAATGTCCAATGACGTATCCCTTCGTCAATATCTGACTAACAAACGAGAACAACTGACGATCCCTTAACCACATGAAGTTAAAAGAGGTCGTAACGGTAAGAATTTAAGAACAGGGCATAGGGTTTGATGAATGAAGGAATGAAGGAAAAAGATATCCCGCAGTTTGGGCAGCGCCGCCGGAAGATAGGAATGATAAAGCCTTCATTCTAACTGTATACGGTGCGCATATATTTGCCGTGGCGATGGGTTTTGCCCTTGCACCTGGGACAAGAATAAGAGGCTATCCAGTACCAATTTTCAACTTCAGCTAAATAAGCAGTGACGACACCGGAAAAAGGTAGTATAATAGGCATTGAATCATCCCTTTTATAGGGGTATGAGAGACCTTTTCGGGGAGTGGCGTCGCAACCAACTGGCCCCGAGGAGGTCTCGTCCTATTTTCAGGCATAAAAATAGCCCTATCGACTGATAGGACTAATATATTGGATTAAAGTTCTTCTGTCAAATAATTAAAGAAAAAGCTCTTTTTACTGACATAGAAACATGGGAGTAACACTGTACCACGGTTGAAAATATACCTGAATACGAGGGAAAAATTGAACAAGTTAAAAAGCAGGTTGAAATTAGTAAAAGATGCGGTAGAGAACTATGGGATGAAAAAAATAGAACATACTTAAAACTACTAGAAGATACGTTGGAAAAAGTTAAAGAATAGAAGATACTTCACAAAAATGGTGGTTCAAGGGAGTATGTAATATGATGGCTGATAACACTAAAGGACTTAAAGAATATGCAAAGAAGAAAAGTCAATTAACTTTAGAAAAGGTTGATAAAGCCATTAGAGAACTCTCCCTTAAAGGAGAAAAGGAGAAAATAAAAAACTAAAAGAGCAATTAGAAATACTAAGGAGGAAATTATACGAAAGATTATAATAATTTATCATCAAAATTATTAATATTTTATACACGATATAATAAAAATAGGCCACATTAATTATATGTAGTTTATGTATAAATATAGTCATGACAAGGGGCTTCGTACTTTATACACTAGATATCAAAAGGAGGAAAAAGTAAAATGGAACATATTCTTTGGGGCCCGAGATTGGAAGAAAAGTTTTATTTAAGAGATACTGAGCTAGTTGCACAAGAAATGTTGGGCAAATGGCTTGTATACGATAGTTCTGGAGGACTAACTGCGGGAATTATTGTGGAAACTGAAGCATATCTAGGTAAAAAAGATCCATCCTGTCACTCGGCTAAAGGTTGTACAGAGAGAAACAAGGTTATGTTTGGACCGGCAGGAGTGTTTTATATTTATTTTATTTATGGAGTACACTATTGTTTAAATGTTACAACAGCTTCTTTAGATAGGCCTGAAGCAGTACTGATTAGAGCTTTGGAACCTAAGGTTGGTATTGAATTAATGAGGGAACGGCGGCATAAAGAAAAAGTCACTGAACTATGTTCGGGTCCTGGGAAACTAGTGCAAGCAATGGGAATTAGCAAAACTTTAAATGGTACAAGTTCTTTTGAAGGTCCCTTAGGTATCTATGATAGTTTAGAAAGTCTAAATTTCGAAATTACAGTTACTGCCAGAGTTGGCATTAAGGAGGCTGCTAATTGGCCATTGCGTTACTATATTAAAGGTAGCCAATATGTTTCTAAAAAGTAAAAATATAAAAAGGAAAACAATAATCAAAATTGAATACGTATTAAAAGTATAATTAGAGGTGATATCATGAAATTGGTAGAAATTTATAAGTTAGCTGTACAGCAGGGCATAGAAAATGATCCAAGAGGAAAGGAAGAAGTTAAGAAATATTTGGCAAGAAAGCAGGCAATATTCAACGATTTAAAAGAAGATGAGCAAGCTGATTTTGATCAGGAACAGCTTTCTAACCCTTATAATGATACACGAATACTAAATGGAAACGAAGATTGCGAAATTAAGAGGATTTTGGCGGGAATCGACATCGAAATGGGAGAATTGCTCCTCGCTGAACATCTCTCTAATAAAGGGAAAAAAATTGATTTGGTGCTAGCCCACCATCCTGAGGGAAAAGCTCTAGCTGGGTTAAATGATGTTATGCATTTACAGGAAGATCTATTATATCAACTAGGAGTACCCATTAATATTGCCGAAGATATTATGTCCAGTAGGATTAACGAAGTTAAACGAGGTTTAATGCCAATAAATCATAATAAAACTGTGGACGGTGCTAAAATTTTAGGTTTACCAATGATGTGCGTTCATACTCCTGCAGATAACTTAGTAACTGCTTTTTTAACTAGGCTTTTTGAAGAACGACAGCCAGATACAGTTGGGGATATCTTAAAAATTTTAAAAGAAATACCTGAATACCAAGAGGCAACTAAAATTAATGCAGGTCCAATGATTTTTGTTGGTAGTAAGGAAAGAAGAGCAGGAAAAATATTTGTTGATATGACAGGCGGAACTAGTGGATCGGAAGATGCATATGAGAAATTGGCTCAGGCCGGAGTGGGAACATTAGTAGGCATGCACATTGGGGAAAAACACCGTAAGGAAGCGGAAAAAGCTCATCTCAATGTGATTATCGCTGGTCACATATCAAGCGACTCCCTAGGGATGAATTTATTATTAGATATGTTAGAGAAAAATGAAATCGAAGTAATATGTTGTGCTGGACTAACTAGAATAAAAAGGGAAAGTGCTTTAAAATAGTTTATACTAAATATATGTTATTTTTTTCCTACTAAATTTATAGTAGGTTTTTTTATTAAGTAAATTATTTAAATATTTACAGCAAAATTTTCTGGCTTTAAAATAATCTTAAAATATCTTTAAATTGGGGATGCGGTATATGATAAAGAAGCCTAGTCAAACTTTGCGAGCAGAAGACATTGTGGAATTTGATTTTATTGTACTAAGGGATCTTAAAAATGTTTCCTATTTTTTATCTATCGCCCAAGAAAAATTTGGAGTTTGGATAGATGAGAAAGGGGGAAAAGGTCAAGTATTCGATTGCAGACAAGAGATAAGCGAGGAAGGAATTTGTGCTGCCGTTGTCCCTCCCAATATAAATCTTAAAGATGTCTTATCCAAAATTACAATTAGAAGCCCTTATCTAATCGTTGCTGATGAGGATAATAATCCCTTAGGTGTTATTAGTTGGGAGAATTTGCTCCAAAAGTTGCACTATTATTTGGAGGTTTTGGAAACAGAGTTAGATACAGTACTAGATACAGTAAATGAAGCAGTAACAATAATTGATGAGGAAGACATTGTTGCTGGTTGGAATAGAAGAGCTCAGGAAATGTATCAAATACCTCCTCAAAATATTCTAGGTGAGAATATTAAAAAATTTTTCTCCAGTTTAGTAGTTACGGAAGTTATTAAAGATGGAGAAGTGAGGGACTCTTATCATCAACCTTGCCGGGGTATCCATGTTTTAATTAACGCCTCTCCCCTAAAATTAAATGAAAAAAATATTGGCAGTGTCGGTGCCGAACGGGACATTACTGAAACGGTGTATTTGTATAACGAGTTATCAAGAGCTAGTTCACAAGTAATGCTTTTAGAGCAGAAGATTAAAAAGAATATTTCAAGTGGCGAAGCGTTCAAAAAAATTCATGGCCATAGTAAAAAGCTACAAAAAATTATTTCTTTTGCAAGAAAAGTAGCAATAACTAACGCTACGGTTTTGATTGAAGGAGAGAGTGGAACGGGTAAAGAACTTTTTGCTGAAGCTATTCATCTAGCAAGTCCGCGCAAAGATAAACCCTTTGTAATAGTAAATTGCGGTGCTATTCCAGCTAGCCTCTTTGAAAGTGAGCTTTTTGGAATTAAAGAAGGTAGACCCGTAGGGGTGGATGTTAACGGTAAAATAGGAAAGTTTGAATTGGCAAATGGAGGCACGATTTTGTTAGACGAAATTGAAAGTATGCAGTTAGATATGCAGGTTAAGCTTTTAGGAGTTTTACAGAGCAGAAAGTATTATAGCATTGGTGCCAAGGAACCTTCGGAGGTTGACGTAAGGGTAATTGCAGCTAGTAACCTGGAATTAGGCAGGATGGTAGCAGAAGGTTTATTTAGAGAAGACCTATATTATCAACTAAATGTAGTAACGATTGATATCCCGCCTTTACGGGAAAGAAAAGACGACCTGCCTGAATTAGTCTATCTTTTTGTGCAAGAATTTGCTAATTACCATCATAGGGAAATAAAGAAGATTGATCCTGAATTAATGTCAGTTTTCCTTAATTACCCTTGGCCTGGGAATATAAGAGAGCTAAGAAATGTTATAGAACGTTTAGTAATATTAGCTGAAGATAGCTCCATTTCAAAGGTTAATTTGCCAGATAGTTTACAAGCGGTGCCTGTATCAAACGAAATCACCTCAAGTTTAAATAAACTTACCGAACAGACGGAAAAACAAGTGATTCTACAGGCTCTGAAAGAAACAGGTGGCAATAAATCTAAGACAGCAAAGCTTTTGGGTATACCACGCAGCACCTTGTATTATAAACTGAAAGCACTTAATATGCTATAATTTTTTTAACTAAAATGTGTCCAAAAAACTAACACAGTGGCGGAAAATTGCGCAAAAGTACTAGACAGGAGTTAAAGGAAATTATAAACTGATATGGAATGGAAGTGAACAAAATTCAGTAAAAGGGGGAACTACAGTGGGAAATATTAAGACTAAAATGTTATCTTTACTATTAATTTGCGTATTTTTGCTAACATTTATTACTGGCTGCGGTGGACAATCTAGTTCTGGCAGCGGTCAAGACGATGAAATTAAAATTGGTTTTTTAGGCGCTTTAACGGGTGAAGTTGCTTCTTACGGTATTAATACTTTAAAAGGCATGAAAATGGCAGCAGATGAAATTAATGCTGACGGCGGAGTTTTGGGTAAAAAAATAAGGATCATTGAAGCTGATAATAGAGGAGATAAAGGTGAAATTGCTAATGTAACCCAGAAATTTATTACAAGAGATAAAGTTGCTGCTATTATTGGTGATCCTACTACAGGCGGAACTAAAGTTGCAGCGCAAATAGCTCAACAGGGCAAAGTAGTTTTACTTTCAGCAGGTGCTGTTGGCACAGGTGTAGTAGAAATTGGCGATTATATTTTCCGTAATACTTTATTGGATTCGGTAGCTGCACCTGTTGTTGTAAAATATCTAAAGGAAAACATGGGATGGGAAAAGGTAGCAATTGTAACTTCTAAAAATAACGACTATAGTGTGGGGCAAACAAAGGTATTCAAAAAAGCTCTCAGTGAAAATGGCGTAGAGGTTGTTACCGAAGAATTTATTCAAGATAAAGACACTAATTTCAGTGGTCAAGTTACAAATATTAAAGCCAAAAACCCAGATGGTATTGTATTTACCGGCTACTATACCGAAGGAGGCTTGTTAATGGCGGAGGCCTACAAACAAGGATTAAAGGTAAATTTAGTTGGAGGAGACGGTTTATTATCTGATGTTTTAATTAAACTAGGTGGAAAAGGCGTTGAGGGTAGTATGACTTTTGCAGGTTTTTCCCCAGAGAAACCTGATGAAAATACGAAAAAATTTATAGATACATATAAAACAAAGTATAATGAAGAGCCTGATATGTTTGTAGCTCAAGGCTATGATGCTGTTAAAATAATTGCAGAAGCTATTAAAAAAGCTAATAGCACTGATCCAACTGTGTTTAAAGCAGAATTAGCAAAAATAAAAGATTTTCCTGGTGTATCAGGTAGTACAACTTTTAAAGCAAATAGAGAACCTGTAAAAAGCCCCGTTAATTTGCTAGTAGTAAAGAACGGAAAGTTTAGTTTGTTAGCTAAAATACCAGTAGAGATTAATTGATTTCTAGATGGGATTGTGGTTCTAAGACATGCAATCCCATCTAATCTAACGTTATATTTCTGGAGTGTGAAAAATGTTTTATCAACAATTATTAAATGGGCTAACTGTAGGATCAGCTTATGCCTTAATAGCTTTAGGATATACAATGGTTTACGGAATTATTACCTTAATCAATTTTGCCCATGGAGAAATTTTTATGGTAGGTGCTTTTGTTGGTTTAGCACTGGCTATTTTTTTTAAGGCGAATATTTTTGTTACTATAATCGGTGCTATGGTTGCTTGTATGCTTTTAGGAGTTGTAGTAGAAAAAATTGCTTATCGCCCTTTAAGAAGATCTTCTAGACTTTCTGCCTTAATAAGTTCAATTGGTGTATCTATTTTTTTGTCAACCTTAGTTCAATTAATCCGTGGCCCACAAACTACTAATTATCCAACAAACATAATTCAGAATTCAATGTATCATTTAGGTTCTATTCAAATCTCAAAATTACAGGTTATGATGATTTTAATTTCAGCACTACTAATGCTGGGATTGCATCTCATAGTTAAATATACAAAAATTGGCAAAGCCATGAGAGCAGTTTCTCAAGATTATGATGCAGCAAGTTTAATGGGAATTAATATTAACCAAGTAATTTCTTTTACCTTTGCCGTTGGTTCGGCGCTGGCGGCAGCAGGAGGCGTTTTAGTTGGTATTTATTTTAATGCCGTAGCACCACTTATGGGCCTCTCAGCAGGGTTAAAAGCTTTCTCTGCAGCTGTTTTAGGAGGTATTGGCAGTATTCCTGGAGCTATGCTTGGCGGCGTGATTTTAGGTATTGCTGAAATTACGGCAATTGCCCTTGGTAAATCCTCCTATACTGATGCTATAGCTTTCAGTATATTGCTTTTAGTGTTGCTGATTAAACCCACAGGGTTACTTGGTCGTCCCATACAAAGGAAAGTTTAGGTGAGAATTTTGGACTTTATATTTAATGATTATAATTTACGTATACTAATTAGCGTTGGAATTTATATAATAATGGCCCTTGGCTTAAATCTAATTACTGGTGTTACAGGACAACTATCTCTTGGTCATGCTGCTTTCATGAGTATTGGCGCATATACATCTGCATTGATTTCCATGAAATTAGGCTTACCTTTTGGGGTTGCCCTACTGGCAGGTGCTTTAATGGCTAGCTTTTTTGGCGTTTTAGTTGGTTTCCCTACATTGCGTTTAACTGGGGATTATTTGGCTATTGCAACTTTAGGCTTTGCTGAAATTGTTCGTGTTCTTCTGGTTAACATGCAATTTACAGGAGGAGCTTTAGGACTTTCACCAATACCAAATAAAACAAATTTATATATAGTTTATTTACTTGTTTTTGTTGTGATTTTTGCCATGTATCGAATTGAAAATTCTAGAGTGGGCCGTGCTTTTTTAGCTATTAGGGAAGACGAAATTGCTGCTGAAGCAATGGGAATTCAAACTACAAAATATAAAATTTTAGCCTTTGCCATGGGAGCTTTTTGTGCCGGCTTAGGTGGGGCACTATATGCCCATTATATTACTTATATAAATCCTATTGATTTTGGCTTTATGAAATCTATAGAAATATTGAACATGGTCGTTTTAGGTGGAATGGGAAGTATACCTGGTACAATAATAGGTGCAAGTTTATTAACCTTAGCTCCTGAAACGTTGAGGTTTGTGGATGAGTACAGAATGCTATTCTATGGCGCAATGCTAATTGCTTTAATGATTTTTAGGCCCAATGGTCTACTTGGAGGAGTTAACTTTAGAAATTTAGTTTTTAAAACCTTTAAATTAAACCGGTCTTCCCAGGGCAAGTAAATAAGGGGTGAAAATAATGAGCCTTTTAGATCTAAATGATGTAACTATTAATTTTGGCGGTTTGACTGCAGTACAATCTCTAAATTTAAAAATTGAAAAAGGAGAAACCCTGGCTTTAATAGGCCCCAATGGTGCTGGGAAAAGTACAGTTTTTAATATGATTACAGGTATTTATCCTCCAACCAAAGGTGAAATATTATTCAATAATGAAAAGATTAACGATTTAAAACAGTTTCAAGTTACTAAGAAAGGAATAGCTAGAACCTTTCAAAATATTCGTTTGTTTAAAGATTTAAGTGTTCTAGATAATGTAAAAATTGGCTGCCATGCACACACTAAAAGTGAAATACTAGGAGCTTTTATGCGTTTCCCATCTGTGAAAATAGAAGAGCAAAAAATTACTTCTGAGGCCCAAAAGTTTCTAAAATTAATGCAGCTTGATCATAAGAGTGATGAAATGGCGAAAAATTTATCCTATGGAGAACAGCGCCGTTTAGAAATTGCTAGAGCATTGGCTTCCCATCCCAAATTGCTCTTACTTGATGAACCAGTGGCTGGCATGAACCCTCAAGAAAAAGTTGCTTTGTCGAAAGTTATTGGAGAAATTAAAAATTTAGGTATAACTATTTTTTTAGTCGAGCACGATATGAAATTTGTTATGAGTATTTCCAACCGGGTTGCAGTACTAGATTATGGGCGTAAAATAGCAGACGGGACACCGAAAGAAATTAAAAAGCATCCAGAAGTTATTGCAGCTTATTTAGGAAAGGGAGTGGTCTAGTGCTGATAGTAAAAAATATAGATGTCAGTTACGGGGCCATTAAAGCCATACAAAATATTTGCTTTGAAGTTAATGAAGGTGAAATAGTTACTTTAATTGGGGCCAACGGAGCAGGAAAAAGTACAACTCTTCGGGCTATATCTGGCTTGGTTACCATGGATTCTGGTACAATTACAATGGAAGGAAAAAGTATCCACAATTTACCTCCGCATGTTATAGTTAGTATGGGAATTTCCCATGTTCCTGAGGGCAGAAGAGTGTTTCCTCAAATGAGTGTTGCTGAAAATTTGGAATTAGGTGGTTATACAAGAAAAGATAAGAAAAACAAATTTGTTGATATTGAGCAGATTTACGAAAAATTTCCACGTTTAAAAGAACGAAAAAATCAATTGGCTGGGACCCTTAGTGGTGGAGAACAGCAGATGCTGGCTATTGGTAGGGCTTTGGTATCTAAACCCAAATTACTCCTTTTGGATGAGCCTTCAATGGGACTTGCTCCAATGCTAGTTCAACAGATATTCGATACTATAAAAGAAATAAACTCTAATGGGACAACTATACTTCTAGTAGAACAAAATGCACATATGGCTTTGACCATAGCTCATCGAGCTTATGTGTTGGAAACGGGAGAAATAGTGCTTTCAGGAACAGCTAAGGAGCTGGCAGAAAATCCAGAAGTGAAGAAGGCATATCTAGGCGAATAACAAAAAAATAGTGGTGTTTATTTTGGTAAAGATTTTGAGTAAGAATTTATTTGACCATAAGGGCAAACATGCGCTAAATCCATACCTAGTTATGGCCATAGCTATTATATGCATATCCTTCGGTTCAATTTTTTCTAAAATGTCCGATGCACCTGCGATTATTATTGCGGCCTATAGGTTGGGTTTTTCTTCATTATTATTACTACCTTTTATATTTGGCAAAAGTTGGCAAGAATTTAAAAGTATAAAAAGCTCTAAGGTACTTTGGGCTTTGTTAAGTGGTTTGTTTTTAGCTTTACATTTCGCTACTTGGGTAAGTTCATTAAAATATATTACTGTTTCAAGCTCGGTGGTATTAGTGGCACTACAGCCCGTTTTTGTTGCCGTGGGCTCCTATTTATTCTTAAAGGAAAAAATACCTATTAAAGCATTATTAGCTGGGCTGATAGCTTTAAGTGGTACGTTCCTAATTGGAGCAGGAGATTTACAAATTGGCAGCAAAGCGTTGTGGGGGGACTTTTTAGCTATTAGTGGAGCAGTATTTGCCGCTGCTTACTGGATAGTTGGACGTTCTTTAAGGCAATCTCTAAGTGTTACAACTTATACCTTTTTGGTTTATACAACTAGTGCAGTAATACTTTTTGGATTCGCATATGTACAGAGTATACCTCTTTTGGCATATGACATAAAAAATTGGGTGCTGTTTTTTGCATTGGCAATAGTTCCTACCTTAGGAGGGCATTCCCTTTTTAATTGGTCCTTAGGGTATGTTCAATCTATCGTAGTCTCCATAAGTATTTTAGGAGAAGCAGTTGGGGCTACTATTTTAGCTTATTTTATCTTTGGTGAAGCGCCAACGTTTATTGAACTATTTGGTGGGATTGTAATTTTATTAGGATTATATTTATTTATTATAAATAATAAGCAATAGGAAAGTGAAAATTTTATCATTTTCCTATTGCCTTAATTTAGAACTCTGGCTTAGAGTTCTTTTCTATTTATTGATCTTTTTTCGCTATTTTAGCCATGCAATAGACCAAACTTTCACTTTCAACATGGAAGTTTATACATTGGCAGCATTTCCCATGACGTTCACAATCCTTTTTAGGACAATTGCAGTTCTCTTCATTGCAGTTTTGTGCCATCGTTTTTCCTCCTTTATGTATAATTTCTTATTAATAATAACATGAATTTTTCATCTTTAAATTAATAAATTAAGGAAATTAACTAGTAATTTATTTAAATTGATCTAGCAGGAAATATTAACTTAAAACAGGAAAATAGGATTTGGTTAGATTTTTTGTATAAACAAATAATAGATTACGAGACAATAAAGCTTTAATGGGGGTTTACTCAGTGAATGATAAAATTGAACTTCTTGGTCCTGCGGGAAGCAAAGAAGCATTTATTGCAGCAATTCAAAATGGTGCCGATGCAGTATATTTAGGAGGGAAATCATTTAGTGCAAGACACTACGCTGCTAATTTTGATGATAAGGAATTAGAATGGGCTGTGCAGTATGCACATAGACAAAATAAACTAGTTTATGTGACTTTAAATACTTTACTCAGGGACGATGAATTGGAACAGGCAGCTACATATTTAAATTTTCTTTATGGGATTGGAATAGATGCTGTTATAGTGCAGGATTTAGGATTGGTGAAATTAATTAGAGATTTATTTCCCAACTTAAAAATACATGCTAGTACTCAAATGACAATTCACAACGCTGCGGGAGTAAAGTTTTTGGAGGAACTAGAAATCAAAAGGGTTGTGTTAGCAAGGGAAGTTAATTTAAATGATATCGAGGCAATAAAAAAAATAGCAAATGTTGAGTTAGAGATATTTGTTCATGGTGCTTTGTGTATTTCTTATTCCGGACAGTGTTTAATGAGCAGCATGATAGGAGGTAGGAGTGGCAACAGAGGCAAATGTGCCCAACCTTGTCGTATGAAATATCAGCTTATTAAAGGGAAAAAGCAAATTGCATCTGAACAGGGTGAGTACCTTCTTAGTCCTCAAGATTTAAATACTATATTATATTTGCCGCAAATTCTAAGTTCAGGGGTAACCTCCCTGAAGCTTGAGGGTCGAATGAAAAGACCCGAATATGTGGCCACAGTTATACGTATTTATCGCCAGGCTATAGATAGATTTTTACAAAACCCCGCAAATTTTGAAGTTACTGCTCAAGAGCTTCGAGAGCTTACACAAATTTTTAATCGTGATTTTACCACTGGCTATTTTCTAGCAAACCAAGGATCGGATCTAATGAGTTATAAAAGACCTAATAATAGAGGTTTATTTTTGGGAAGAATTTTGGAAACCAATGTTCAAGAACATAAAGCAAAAATTAAGCTTGAGGAACCTGTAGCCATTGGCGACGGCATTGAAATCTGGGTTTCCAAAGGTGGAAGAAAGGGCCTAACACTTCAAAAAATATGGGTAGGTGGTAAAAAAGTTACCGAGGCACAAGCAGGGCAGGAAATTACAATAGAAATAGCTGATAAGGTAAAAGCAGGTGATAGAATTTTTAAAACTCACGATGCAAAGCTTATGGCCAAAGCACAAGAATCCTATCAAAATCCAAATGCAGAAAAGAAGATCCCACTAAAAGTCTTAGTAGATGTAAAGGAAGGGCATCCATTGAGTCTAACCATGGAAGACGATGAAGGAAATAAAGTTACTGGACGGACTAGTTTTATTACAGAAAAAGCATTAAAGAGACCACTTACGGAGGATTATTTATGGCAGCAACTTGACCGTCTTGGTAATACTCCTTATTGTTTAGGTGAATTTTTTTGTAAAATTGAAGGCAATGTTATGGTGCCGGCCAGCGAAATTAATAATGTGCGTCGGAGTCTAGTAACAGAATTAGAACAAAAGAGACAACAAAAAGTTTCTAATCAGCCCATAGACTCTGTAGTTATTAAAGACTATTTTAATCAAAGATCCTATAAGCACCAAAGCCAAGGATTTATGTTGAGTGTTGCTGTAAGAAATTTTGACTCAGCTTTGGCAGCTATTGAAGGTGGAGCACAAAGAGTTTACATGTTTCACACTCCTTTTCGTTCCAGGGCGCTATCTAAGGCAAATCTTGATGACGTATTAGTAGAGGCGGCGAAGAACAATTGCTCTTTAGTATTGGCTTTACCACGTATTTGGCACGAACACGAAGCTGTTAAAATAAACCAGCTAATTACTTATTATACTAATAAAGGTATAGATGGATTCCTTGCAAGTAATTTGGGATCACTTAAAATTTTAATAGATTCTAGGATACGTAATAATATATACGCTGATTACCCTCTCAATATATTTAATAACTTAACAATAAAACAATTGCAGGAAATTGAGAATATTTGTTTATTGTGCCTCTCTCCGGAACTGAATTTTAAGCAAATCAAAGAACTTAATGCAAAAATAGAAGCACCTGTAGAATGCATTGTCCATGGTTCTTTACCTTTAATGATTTCCGAATATTGTGCCGTTGGTTCTCTAGTGGGAGGCAAAAATGCAGCTAATCCTTGTTCTAAACCATGTTTAAATGAAAAATATGCTTTGCGTGATCGACTAAATATAGAATTTCCTTTAGAAATGGATGAAAGCTGCCGTATGCATATTTATAACTCTAAAGAGCTTTGTTTAATTGATGATTTGCCTCATTTCACTGAAATAGGTATATTTAATTACAGAATTGAAGCACTAGGCAATGAACCAAAGAACATTAAGCAGATAACTAGTATCTATCGACAGTCTTTGACTGCATTAGATTCTGGATTAAAGGATAAAGATAAATTGGTCCACTATAAAGAAATGCTTGCAGCAAATAGTAACACTGGTTTTACAAAAGGACATTATTATCGTGGTGTGTTATAATTAAGCTGATAAGTTAATTTAAAAATAGGTGAAAGTATGCAAAAGACATATAACAAGCTTGAACTGCCAAAAATATTGGAAATGTTAATAGGGCTATGTACTAATTCCTTAAGTAAAGAATTAGCGGCCAACTTAGTGCCTGAATCAGACTTGACAGTATTAAAGAATTGGCAAGATGAAACAACAGAAGCTAGAGAGATATTAAGGTTATACCCCAATATACCTTTAGGGGGAATTAGAGATCTTAGAGATATTTTACGCAGGGCAACTATAGGGGCAATTTTAGATCCTTCTGATTTACTAGCCATTCAAAATACACTTGTTGCGGGGCGGCGTTTACGACGATTTTGTCTTGAATTAAAAAAACCTTATCCACAGCTTCAAGAATGTGCTAGCAACATTAGTTCTTTTGCTAAATTGGAGCATTCTATTGAATCAATTATTGATGATGATGCAAATGTACGTGATAATGCATCATCTCGGCTTTTTGAACTGCGCAGAAAAATAATTTCAACACATGAAAAAATCAAAGTAAAATTAGAAAAAACAGTGCGATCTCCGGAACATCAAAAGTATCTGCAGGATAGTTTAATTACAATCAGGGGAGATAGGTATGTTGTGCCTGTCAAACAAGAATATAGATCTCAAGTCCCTGGTTTAGTCCATGACCAATCAGCTAGTGGGGCTACTTTATTTATTGAGCCCATAGAAGTAGTTGAACTGAACAATGAACTGCGCGCTTTAATTTTAGAAGAAAAAAATGAAGTAGAAAGAATTCTACAACGGCTTACGGAGCAAGTAAAAGATTCAGCCGAAGAAATACTAATCACTTTAAAATATCTTGCCAAAGTAGATTTTATATTTGCTAAAGGCTTATTAAGTTTAAATATGGATGGAAGTGAACCTGAGCTAAATAGAGAGGGGAAGATTAGGCTTTTAAAAGCAAGACATCCTTTAGTATCAGGTAAAGTTATTCCTATTTCTTTAGAATTAGGATATGACTACAGCACTATGGTTATATCTGGACCAAATACAGGTGGAAAAACAGTTACATTAAAAACTGTTGGTCTACTTTCTTTAATGGCGCAGCTTGGTCTGCATATTCCAGCTGAGCCGGGATCAGTTATAGCAGTTAATACTCAAATATTTGCTGATATTGGTGACGAACAAAGTATCGAACAATCCTTAAGTACATTTTCTTCGCATCTAATCAATATTGTCAATATTATTAAAAAAGTAGATCATAACTCATTAATACTTTTAGATGAATTAGGTGCGGGAACAGATCCAACAGAAGGTTCTGCCTTAGCTATGGCTATTCTTACTCATGTACATGAGTTGGGAGCAAGAACAATAGCTACAACTCATTATAGTGAATTAAAAGCATTTGCATATTCTACCCCTGGTGTTATTAATGCAAGTGTTGAGTTTAACGTGGAAACATTACGCCCAACATATAGACTTTTGATTGGCTTACCTGGGCGCAGCAATGCTTTGGAAATTGCTTTACGGCTGGGGCTTTCGGCCGAGATAATTGCAAAGGCTAGATCTTTCATATCCCAAGAAGAACTGCAAGTTGCTGATATTATTCAAGATTTAGAGGAAAATAGAAGAATTAGCTCCTCTGAAAGAGAAGAAGCGGAACGCCTAAAAATGGAGGTAGAAAGTTTAAAACATGCTCTAGAAGAGGAAAAACAGAATCTAAAAGTTAAAGAAGCAAAAATTTTAGAGAAAGCATATCTGGAAGCTGCAGAAATTATTCGAAAATCCCAGAGGCAGTCTGAGGAAATACTTCAGCAATTAAAAACTGATTTAACTCATGAAGCAAAAGTTGCTCAAGAACAAATGACCATTACTGCCAAACAGCAGTTAAGGGCTTTAGAAAATGAGCTTGATAGGCATATAGCTAGGTTTGATACAACCCCGGGAAAACCGCCCCAGAGGCTAAAACCTGGTGATCAGGTTTTTATTACTACCTTACAGCAAAAAGGCACTGTACTTGCAGAACCTAATTCGCAAGGTGAAGTACAAGTTCAAGCTGGAATCTTAAAAATTACTGCCAAATTAAATGATTTAAGAGAAGTGCAGCCTGAAAAAACAATTAGTTCAAAATCCAATACTGTTAAAATAATGCAAAGTAAAAGCCTACAAGTATCTAATGAAATTGACTTAAGGGGTCAAATGGTCGATGAAGCATTGGAGAAGATCGACAAATATTTAGATGACGCTGTTTTAGCAAATTTACCTAATGTTTACCTTATTCATGGAAAGGGTACGGGAGCATTAAGGTCTGCTATAAAAGAATATTTGAGAGGACACCATCATGTGAAATCATTTCGCTTAGGGGATTATAGTGAAGGGGGCAACGGTGTGACAGTGGTAACTTTAAGAGGTTAAAAGTTAAAGAGTTGAATAGTTTTTCAACTCTTTTTAATTACTATCCATTATTTCATATGGACCCTAACTTCATTGGAAAATGTACGTAAGTTGTTTTTAGTGTTAATAGCAAATACTCTATAGTGGTAAATTTGTCCCGGTTTAATTAGGCGGTCCAGGTATGTTTGGTTATCTGTAATTTTAATGGTTTGGTGTTTATTATTTTTATCGCTCCAACGCTCGATACTATAAGTTATAGATGATTGAAGACGATTATTTGACCTCCAATATAGCCTTATGCCTGCTTTTTCTTTCTCTGCGTATAGGAATGGAGCTTCAGGGCTATTGCTTCCTTGATTTGTGGCTTTTGTAGCATTTTTGCTATTAATTTGCCCAGCCTCTGGAGAATTGACGGAGTTAGTATATGCTCTGTGTATAGGGCAAATAGTTTTTGGTTCCTCTAAGTTTGAATCTTCTGGCAATTTACCTTTGGAAATAGGAATAGGTCTTCGCATAAAAATACCACTTATGATGTTAGGACAGTTGGGGCTGGCAAGAAGACCAGAGTCTGCACAGACCTGGTCTTCTTGCCAAATATCAGAAACAGTTTTAGGTATATTTTTTTGGGCAAAAATTTCTTTGCCTATAAAGGCCGGAGGAGTAAGCTGGCTGGGTAAAAAACCGGATTTTTTATCAATATCAACATATGCCAATCCTCTAGGCATATAGAAAGTTTGCACAGGCTTATTATTTAAAACACTTTCCATTACTTGGCGCCAAATTTGTGCTGGATATTGGCCTCCATAAATTTTATACAAGTAATGGTCCTTATCTGTCTTATCAAAACCCATCCAAACTACACCCACCAATTCCGGTGTATAGCCTGCAAACCATGCATCTTGATTACCTGTTTTCCCGTAAAATTCTGGCCTATCAGGCAGTTGTGTTGTTCCTGTTTTTCCTGCTACCGGCCTATTCATACGAGCTCTGGTACCTGTACCAGAGGTAACTACTGTTTCCAACATACTTGTCATTAAATATGAAGATTGTTCAGACATAACTTCCACTGCTTTAGGGTGTGCTTCATAAAGTATATTTCCATGATGATCTTCAATTTTTGTTATTACATAAGGTTCAATACGCACGCCTTGATTATCAAAAGCACAATAAGCTGATGCTAAGTCAAGTGGTGAAACACCATATGTCAAACCACCTAATGCTAAACTTAGGTTTTTATCTGATGGCACCAGGGGAAGTCCGGATTTTAATGCAAAATTATAACCTGTATTGATCCCGATAGTATCTAGCATTTTAACTGCTGGGACGTTAACAGAATATCTAAGTGCTTCTCGCATACTAATTAGTCCCCTGTACCTGCCGTCGTAGTTAGTTGGCCTATAGGGAGGATTCCCTGCAAAGACTACAGGAGAATCGTCAATTACGCTTGCCGGGGAATACCCTTCCTCAAGAGCAGGACCATATACAGCTATGGGCTTTATCGTTGAACCTGGAGAGCGTTTCATTTGAGTGGCCCTATTTAATCCTCTTTCCGTCTTGTAATTTCTTCCACCAACAAGGCCTTTTATTTCCCCCGTATGTGGGTCGATTATTACCATTGCACCTTGTACAGGTACTCCACCTATATCGGAGGGGAAATTACGTGGATTAGAGAAAACCTCCTCAATTTTACTTTGAACTGTTTGGTCTAGTGTTGTATAGACCTTATATCCTCCCTTGTATATTTCTACGGAAGAAACCTGATTATCTTCTAAAACCCTTTCTGCTTCTTCAATTGCATGGTCAATAAAATATCCATATTTTGTTTTTGGGGAAGTATCTACGTTAGCTGCTAAATTAAATTCCTCCTTATTAGCCTCGTCAGCTTTACTTTGGGTAATATAACCGTGCTTAACCATATTAGCCAAAACCCTGGCTCTTCTTCCTTTAGCTGCTTCTGGATGCCGATAGGGATCGTATGCAGCAGGACGTTGAGTTAAGCCTGCAATAAGTGCACATTCCGCCAAGTCTAATTCTTCAACATCTTTGCCAAAAAATGTTTTAGCTGCCGTTTGAACTCCATACGCCCCGCGTCCAAAAGGTATTTGATTCAAATAAAATTCAAAAATCTGGTCCTTACTATAAGTGCGTTCTAACTGGATTGCTAGAATAGCTTCTTGAACTTTTCGTTGCAAGCTTTTTTTATATCGGTATTTTTCATCAATAAATGCATTTTTAGCTAACTGCTGGGTAATTGTGCTTCCTCCTTGTGCACCGTAACCATATCTTATATTAGCGTAAAGTGCTCGAGCAAGACTTCTAAAGCTGATACCATGATGCTTCATAAAATTAGGATCCTCAGTTGCAATGAAAGCATTCTTAAGGTTCTGAGGAATTTTATTGTAATCTACTAATATACGATTTTCTAAGCCGTGCCTCTCAGCAACTAATGTACCCTCAGAGTCATAAAAACTAGTAGTCATATCCCCGGTGATTTCCCCAGGTTTCCACTTGGGCATATTTTTAATGACTCCTACCATGAAGCCAGCCGTTGCCCCAAACCCCACAATAAATAAAAGCAGTAAAATAAAAATAGCAAGGCGACCCACATTTAATTTACGGGTAACCTTTTTTTGAGCAGTCATCTTTAAAGCCTCCTCTTACTACTTAATATCTAAAAAAATCTATTTAGAATTAAGTATCATTTTAATTAGGTTATACGTAATTATTATATCATAAGGGATAATTTGGTGAAATGAGCAAAATACTTGCTATTTGGTCTCTAAATATGGTAATATTACTTATAATTTGTTTATTAAAATAGTCAATATAAGCATAAATCAACGATAATAGCTTCTTCTCTAGATTAATGTAAGAGGGAAGTGTTTTTTAGTTTAGGTCGCTAATTTTTAAATGTAGTTTAAAAACAACAAATCAACGATATTCATGGCAGGTGGTTATTTTGTGTTTCGAAGAAGAAGTAAAACATCAGCATAATATTATTAAGCGTGGCGCAGCAGAAATTGTACCAGAAGATGAACTAATTAAGAAAATAAAAAAATCAATTGAAAAGCAAAAGCCGTTAAAGGTTAAGTTGGGTTTAGATCCAAGTGCACCCGATATACATTTAGGTCATACTGTGGTTTTACAAAAAATGCGTCAGTTTCAAGAGTTGGGACATCAAATTATTATCATCATAGGTGATTTTACAGGACGTATTGGAGATCCTACTGGCAAATCAGAAACTAGAAAGCAACTATCGGAAGAAGAAGTTCAACGAAATGCCCAAACATATAAAGAGCAAATTTTTAAAATACTTGACCCTGTAAAAACTAAAGTTGTATTTAACAGCCAATGGTTGGCTCCTTTGAGTTTTGTAGATGTTATTAAGCTGGCAGCCAATTGTACAGTAGCTAGGATGTTGGAAAGAGATGATTTTGCTAAGCGTTATCGTGAAAATTTGCCCATAGGTATTCATGAATTTTTCTATCCTTTAATGCAAGGTTATGATTCTGTGGCTTTAGAAGCAGATATTGAGCTAGGTGGAACTGATCAGAAATTCAATCTCTTGATGGGTCGAACATTACAAAAGGAATATGGGCAAGAACCTCAAATTGCTTTAATGATGCCTATTTTAGAAGGACTCGATGGCGTTCAAAAAATGAGCAAAAGTTTAGGTAATTACATAGGCGTTAATGAAAATCCCGATGAAATGTTTGGTAAAACCATGTCCATTACCGATGAATTAATGCCTCGCTATTTTGAATTAGTGACAGATGTATCATTAGAAGAATTAAACAAGATTAAAGAAGGATTAGAATCGGGATCGCTTCATCCAAGGGATGCCAAGGTTCGCCTAGCGAAGGAAATTGTTAGAATGTATCATGGTCAGCAAGCTGCTTTAGAAGCCGAACATAATTTTAATAAAATTTTTCAAAAGCATGAGTTACCTAATGACTTACCTAAAGTTTTTATAGAAGCAAGTGAGGCTGAGAAGCCTATTTGGTTGCCAAAGTTATTAGTATTAACTAAATTAGTTGATAGTACAAGTGAAGCAAAAAGACTAATTTCCCAGGGAGCAGTTAAAATTAATGAGGATAAAATTACAGATTCTTCATTGAACATTGTTCCTGAAAATGAAATGGTTATTAGGGTAGGTAAAAGGAAGTTCGCAAAGCTAATTCTTAAAAATTAAGCTTGTCAATTTTTATTAAATTCTTAATAAATAGATTCAAATCTATCTTTCTGTGTTTGATTTAGCGTAAGATAGCTTAATCTCATCAGATATGATAGATTTTTTATTTCTGAAAAAAATAATTATTTATTGCACCTTTATAAAAATTAAACATATATTATTGTAAAAATGAGCACTTGTGCAAAAGAGGTGGATAATATGCGAAGGAGAAGAGCTCGTCGGCGTTCGTCCTTGCCCCTCCCCTTACTTGCAATAATTATTTTTGTTATATCATTTCTTTATTTAGTTGAAAAAAGTTTAACTGGAACAATATTTGCTTTTGCTAAAGCTGAGGCTCGCTGGACTGCAACAGAGGTAGTTAATAAGGCGGTGATTGAAAAAGTTGTTCCCAATATTACGTATACAGATCTCGTTAAGCCTGAAAGAAATACCCAGGATGAATTAGTCTTTATGCAGGTTAATATGATTAAAGTTAATAAAATCACTTCTGAGGCTGTTTTAGAAATACAAAAATCGTTATCTAGACTGAGCAAAGTAAAATTTAAAATACCATTGGGTCAAGTATTTGGTATAAAACTTTTTGCCAATAGCGGTCCGACATTTAATTTAACCCTTCTGCCTGTAGGCACTGTTGAAGCCAAAATATTAGATGATTTCGAAGAAGCTGGCATCAACCAAACACGCCATAGAGTTTATTTAAATGTAAAAAGTACAGTTCAGGTAATTATACCATTCGTAAGTCAAACAATGCCTGTAGAAACTAGAGTACCGCTAGCAGATGCTATAATTGTTGGACGTGTACCGAATACATATTTAAATTTTCAAAAGGCGGCCGGCAATAATTAAAACATGAAATAATTTTTGATATTGACAATAATATAAATATATGCTATATTACAAAAATGTCAGTGAAAAGCCTAGCTAGTTGGGAAAGTAATGTAGTTATTAACAAAAACAGCTGATAGGTAATAAATACCATTGACTGACACCGATAAACATGATAGAATAACCATTGTCGTCGCCTGAGGGCGGCAACGAAAGAAAAGCAACAACAAAGAGAGAACAGGTCTTTGAGAACTGAACAGTGGAAAAACATGCCCGATTCATTAAAGGC
>JAVLUO010000018.1 GCA_031628995.1 Bacillota bacterium LX-D
TGGACACCCTTGTCTTAGGCTAACGGTTGGCACTATCAACCCCCGTATCGGACTTTCACCGACGAGCAAGCGCCCATGCTGGGCGCACAAATAAAAGACTCAAGGTAAAACTTGAGTCTAAATTGATTATTGAGCGTAAGTAATAATACTTACTTTATTTTGTTCGTCACATGATATAATTGTTTTTTTATTATCCATAATTGTTTTTAACTCTACTCGAGCTCCCCATAAACTTGCTATGTATTTAAGAGTTTCTTCCGCATATTTACATTGTAGTTCTCTGCCATCATAAACATGCTCTAAAAACAAGCATTTATCTTTTTTATTCAAATCAGTTACTCTAATCAGGGGTATTAAACCCATTCCGACGTTATTACTTAAATCACTCCGTATTTTTTCCCAACCGAGCTCATCGGAAATTTCTTCAACTACATAGTCACTTCCTTTTTTCTTATATTCAAATAAATTTAACTTAGCACAAAGATCTTCTGTTAGATAACGTCTAATAAATGATTCATCTCTATCTAGAAGCCTTACCTCAAATATTTTGTCCTCCCCATAACGTTCCACTAGATCGTGATAAATTTCAAATCCTAGGTAATAGGGATTAAGTCCTCCTCTCTGAGGTGCCACAACATCATTATGCCGTTTTATAAATTCTAAATGTAGAGATTGTGGTAAATCCAACTTTTGTAAAATACGATAATGCCAATAGCTGGCCCATCCTTCATTCATAATTTTAGTTTCAATTTGCGGGATAAAATATTTAGTTTCTTCTCGAACAATGCTTAAAAGATTTTGTTGCCACTCCGTAAGATCCCCGTATTCCATAAGAAAGTAAATAATATCTTCATAGGGTTCCAATGGAATTTTTGTTAAATCCGGCGGATCTATCTCTTTAGGCGGTTCCAGAGTATTATAGTTTGAATGTTGATCGTTGTATGTATCTAACAATTTTTGCTTTATTTCTTCCTGAGTTAACTTTCTTTCTCCTACTGTTCTTGCAATTTGAAGCTTTAAACTGTGAGCTGCATTTAGAACCATTTCTACATTTTCGTAGCCGATACTAGGGTCATTAATATAACTTCTAATTGTTCTTGCATGATTTTTAAAACTTTCTATAGTATATTTCGCATCTGTTCCTATTTTAAACAAACGGTTATTTTTGAAAAAATCGTTATGCCCATATACATGGGCTATTGTTAGTATTTGCAGCAGCAGGGAATTCTCCTTCAACAAATAGGCAATGCATGGATCAGAATTAATAACCATTTCATAAGGTAAACCTGTTAAATTATATCTATAAAGTGTTTTTAGTTTTTCATAAGCCTTTCCGAAACTCCAGTGGGGATAGCGAGAGGGCATGCCTAAATAAACTTCGTAAGCTAGCATATCATCATAATTAACAATTTCAAATTCTTGAGGATAAAATTCCAAGCCGCAATCTACTGCCATTTTCTCAATTTTTTCGCTCCAGGTATATAAATCAGATAAGGTATAATCCAAGCTATTAACCCTCTTTCGAATCTTTTTTTAGAACATTCTTTAGGGCAGGCCATAAATCTTCTTTCTTTAATATTGTTGTAATAACAAAATTTTTTGCTTGGATTTTTTCCGCAAACTTTTTCTTAATATTGCTTGAAAACATTCCAGGAAGTATTTCCGTATAACCAAATAAATTACACAAGCTGCACAATTTTTTTGCCGAATCAATTGCTCTAAGATTGTCTTGAGTAAAATTATCTCCATCGCTGACATGAAATGCATAAATGTTCCAATTATTTGGGTTGTAATTTTCTTCGATAACTTCTAAAGCTTTATTATACCCGCTAGAGATAAAGGTTCCCCCCGACTCTACCTTATGGAAAAATTCCTTTTCAGTTACTATTTTAGCTTCGGTAGAATGAGCTATGAAAACAACCTCTACATTTAAATATTTCAATTTTACAAACTGATAGAGTAAGAAAAAGAATGATCTCGCCAAATATTTTTTTGTTTGATCCATAGAACCTGATGTATCCATAATACATATAACTACTGCATTTAATTCTCGTTTTTTTGTCTCCTTAACGCGAAAATACCTTAAGTCATCTTCTTTGAAAGGAAACCTTCCCAGTTCTTGATCTAAGCCTGCTTCTTGCATAAACTTTTTAGTCATTTGTTTGCGTTTAAGTTTTTCAACAACCGTTCGATTTTTAGCCAGCCTTGGCGGTATACCCTTTTTCTGATAACCTGATTTTTTGCAAGAATTTTCAGAAAGTATTTCCGAATACTTTTTTTTCTCTAAATATGGTAAATTTAAAGATTCAAATAGATAATCAATAATTTCTTCAATGGTTACCTCAGTTTCGTAAATTTCTTCACCTGGATCACTTCCTGCTCCATTTTTACCTTGCCCTTGGGCGGAATTATCGGAAAATATTTTATCTCCTCTTTTTTCTGAGCCGTTGCCACTGCTAAATCCAGGCATATTTTTACCGTAAATAAAATGATATTCTTTTAAACCCTTTATCGGAATCTTTATTTTTTTGTCTTTACTTTCACCAATTATACTTTCCTCTGATAGAATGTCCGCCAAGTTTTTTTTAATAGTTTCTTCTGTTAGTTGACGATGTCTTCTCCGATCTTCTATGGAACGGTCTCGTTCAATGGGATTGAATTCCCGGAATATTGCCATTAGGATCAATCCTTCCAAAGATTATTTGCTGCGTATTTTAAAATCACATCACAACAGTGATCGCAGTAACCATTTCTTTTCATTTCTTGAACCATGGAATTATATTTTTCATCCTGTTCTTTATCTCTTACTTTGCTCTTTGTAATAACCCTAGATAATTCTTTTACGGAGGCCGCAAGTTTTTTTTCAATTCCCTCTTTAAGTGGCTCATAAGCTTCATAATTAATTTTGCCTTTGTTGCGCATTAGGTAAAACATGTACGAGGTTACGTCCATTCGAAAACCTTTAGCTGAAGTTTCGGAAATATTAATTTGCTCTTCAATGGAACGCATGAATTTTTCGTCAGGTTCTAACTGTTCACCTGTTGCCTTATCTTTCAATTTTGCTTTGTTAACATAAGCCTCAGCATGATCCAAGTAATTATTAAATAGACTTTCAGCTTGCTCTTTATAGCTATGAATAAATGCCCGAGTAATTTCTTTTTCCAAAACTTTATTGTATTCTTTGCGAATTGTGTCTTGTAAAAAAGTTAAATATTTTTCCTTAACATCCTCTGCTGAATCCAGTTCTTTAACTGATTTAATCAAATGTTCAATAACAATCAATGGATTAATACAGTTATTCTCTGAATTGGCCAAAGCTTTGTCAATTGCTTTAATAATAAAACGTGTAGAAATGCCTGTCATGCCTTCTTTTAAACCAGCCTCTTCACGAAGTTCATTTATATCTATTTTTTTAGTCATTCCTTTTTCCAGAATTTCCTCTGCATTATAAATTTTTAATTTTGTTAGTGGATCAACTTTATTTGAAGGCGTAAGTCTGGATAGTATCGCAAACATAGCAGCTACCTCAATTGTATGAGGAGCCATATGAGCCTTAAAATTACTTTTGCGAAGAATTTTTTCGTAAATTTTTATTTCTTCATTTAATTCTAAACAGTATGGTACTTCAATTTTGACAATTCTATCTAAAATAGCTTCATTTGTATGGTCAGATTTAAACTTATTCCATTCAGCCTCATTAGAATGAGCTAAGATAATGCCGTCAAAATAAATCATTGAACCCTTACCAGGCGACGGAATTGATTTTTCCTGTGTTGCCGTAATAATAGTGTGTAAGTATTCTACGTCATTTTTAAATACTTCTATAAATTCAACTAAGCCTCTATTTCCAACATTAAAAGCACCATTTAATGATAAAACTCGAGGATCATCTTCGGAATATAAATCCATCTTAGATATGTCTACAGAACCTACCAATACAGATGTGTCTTGGTTATTTGGATCAACTGGAGGTACAACCCCAATCCCCTTTCTGGCTCTTACCGAAAAATCTGTAGTAATCACTGGAAACCTTTCATACTCATTATGAAATTCCTCTTTTAATTTATACCGGCAAATAGGACATAAATCTCCTTCTATCTGTACCCCTAATAGTTCTTCAAAATTAGCACGTAAATGTTTGGGGATTAGATGTAAAGGTTCTTCCCGCATAGGGCATCCCTTTAAAGCAAAAATAGGCTCACTAATTTCTAAAGCTTTCTTTAAAGTTTCCACTAAAGATGATTTACCCGAACCAACTGGTCCAACTAAATATAAAACCTGTCGTGCTTCTTCTCCCTTCATGGCTGCAGCGTGAAAGTAGCTAACTATTTTCATTAAAGTTTTATCAATTCCAAAAAAATCTTCCTTAAAAAAGTTAAATTTTTTAATTGTATCATTTCCATGTAATTTTCTAGTTCTTAGGTTATCTTCAGGTTTATAAACATTATATCCGTAACTAATAATAATATCGTACATTCTTTTATGGGCAAGTTTAACCAAATCAGCATTCTTTTTAACAATCTCTAGATACTCTAAAAATGTACCTTCAAAATTGTTAGCCTTTCTAGCTTCTCTGTCTTTTTCAATTAATTGCTTAAATTCCATTAAAAATCCCTCCAATGTTTATCGGGGTTTTTTGTTAATAGAAGATAAACTCCCTTTACAAAATTTATATGAGTAACATTAGAATTTAACAACAATAATTTAGCTTTGCCAAAATGGCAAAGCTAAATTATTCAATAATAATATTTTTTACGCCTTTAATTCTCTGCAACTCACTTAATAAATTTGCCGTTTTCCCTAAACCTAAAATATCTGCTAAAATAAATAGTTTAAGATCTTTAAAAACTAAAATATGGGTCCTTAGTCCAGCATTATTATTGCTATACTCTCTTTCATAGCCAATTATTCCACCTAGGAAAATAGCTAAAATCAAACGCCAAATTATTTAAAATAATTAATATCCATCTAACACCTCCTTGTAAGATAATCATTATAACTTAAAACTTTTTTATTACATTAACTAAAAGCAAAATACTGGCAAAAGCCAGTATTTAGCCATTCACAGGTAGGTTATACCCGTTTTTTTTTAATATTTCGATTATCGCCTTTGTTGTTACAGGAGAGCTTCTTTTTATATCGTCTGCTCCATCCATTTTCCCTGTGTCTCCAGTTCCAATTACAATTGGAATATTCAAATGATTTAATGCATCTACCGTATCCCCGTATAAGATATTGGAGTGGGATGGTAGGGAATTTCCAAATTTATCAACAGCTTGATCTACAAGTGTTCCTTCACTTGTAACGGAATAATCTACTTTAATTCCTTTAGTATTTGATGTATTAGATGCAACTGCTACGGCTCCTAATATTTCAATGTCAGGATCTTTGCCTATATACTCCATGGCCTTTTCTCCAGGCCCTTTAGAACAACAACCTCGATCATCAAACATTACAAAGACAGGATCATGATGCGCTTGTTTTATCAGTTCTACAATTTCACTCCCCTTTAGTGGAGTTGGATTACCCGCTGATAAAGAAATACACCTTCCTCCTACTTTTTGAGCAATATTTTCTATGCACCTCTGGGCTACCTTATCACCATCTGTAATGATAATAACTTTTCTTTTCATCTTTATTAACCTTTTGGATTGAATACATTTGCCACAATATAACCAAAAGCAACTGCAGCCGCAATACCAACAGCAGTCGCTTCCAGGCCTCCACCTAAAACACCTAGTACACCCTTAGTTTTTGCACCTTCAATTGCGCCTTGGGCTAGGGAATGACCAAAGCCGCTTAATGGTATAGTAGCACCAGCCCCCCCTAAGTCCACCAGAGGTTGGTATAGATTAAAAGCACTTATGATAGCACCTGCACAAACATATCCTACCATCACATGAGCACTAGTAATATTAAATGGAGTTAAATCAACTATTAACTGCCCAATCAAACAAATAACACCGCCAACAATAAAGGCCATTAGCAAAGACATTTTTTACCTCCTAAATTATATTTCTATAGCAACAGCATGACCAATTCCCGGTATTGACTCCCCCTGTTGTACAGTACAAGGACTTAAAAGAGCACCAGTTCCTACACCCAATATTTTCTTATATTTGCCACTTTGTAGTTGCTTCATTAAATAACCAGCAGTCACTACAGCACAACAACCACAACCACTGCCTCCTGAGTGGACATCTTGTCCTGGATGAAATATTAAAATTCCACAGTCCGTATAATTTGAAGTCAAATCTATTTTTTGTTGTTCTGCTAATTTTATAGTTAAAGCATGTCCAATGGTAGCTAAGTCTCCTGTAATAATTAAGTCATAATATTCAGGGCTGCGCCCAGTGTCCTTTAAATGCCGAATAATAGTGTCCGTTGCTGCTGGTGCCATGGCACTGCCCATATCGTTGGTATCCTTAATTCCTAAGTCAATAACTTTTCCAACTGTAGCATAAGTTATACGCGGTCCTTCTCCCTGATTAGCTATTACAACTGCTCCAGATCCCGTAACAGTCCATTGGGAATTTAAAGGGCGCTGTACTCCCTGTTCCGTTGGAAACCTATATTGCTTTTCTGCAGAAGCATAGTGACTGGAAGTAGCTGCTAAAACATAATTGGCAAATCCACCATCCACTAAAATTGCCCCTAACATCATACTCTCATACATAGTTGAGCAGGCTCCGTACAATCCGAAAAATGGAATACTTAACTGTCTTGCCGTGTAATTAGCACTAACAGTTTGGTTTAATAAATCACCTGCAAACATGCAATCAATATCTTGTGGTTCTAGGTTTGCTTTTTCTAAAGCGATCTTTAGCGTAGATTCTAGCATTGTTTGCTCTGCTTTTTCCCATGACTTCTGACCAAAGTAAATATCCTTACTAATATGATCAAAATAATTTTTTAATGGTCCCTCTCCTTCTTTTGGACCAACTACAGCTGCAGAAGATATAATAACTGGCGGATTGGCAAAAGAAAATGTTTGTTCCCCAACTTTTTTACTTGCTTGATTCATAATATCCTCCCGAAAATTTAATTACACTAAAAAGTAATAAATAAAACCAATCAAAATAGAAATTATAAAGCCGTAGGTTAAGACGGGTCCAGCAATCGTAAAGATTTTAGCGGCAATTCCATAAATAGGACCTTCTGTTTTAGCTTCAAGAGCTGGAGCAACAATAGAATTAGCAAATCCAGTAATTGGAATCATCGAGCCAGCACCAGCAAATTTAGCAATATTATCATAAAGCCCTAAACCAGTTAGTAAAGCCCCTATACCTATCATACAAACAGTTGTTGCTGTTCCAGCATCCTTAAGGTTTAAACCTAACGCCAAAAAGCCATTTAAAATAAGCTGGGCAATTAGACAAATTAGACCCCCACTTAAGAAAGCTCCCACTGCATTTCGGATTAGGGGAGGTTTAGGTTGCACTGATTTAACCATTTTCATATATTGCTCTTGTTGATATTGTTTATAATCCTTAACCTGTTTTTCTAACCCTAAAAATTGTTTAATTGATTTTATCACCTTCAATCACCCCAATTTATTTTTTTCGTTAGCAATGCCAATTATACATAATTGATATAATTTACAAATTGACATGGGTTGTTCTTGCTTGTATTTACATATACATTTATACTTTAGAGAATGGAACTAATTTATGGAGGTTAAATAAAATGATTGACATTATTGGATTAAATGGCATCAGACCCACTCAAGAAATAATCAAGGATTTTACTTGTCCACCCTATGATGTTATAAAACCTGGCACACCCTTAGGGCTTTTTTTAAGCAATAACCCTGATTCTTTGTATCATATTATACTTGGGAATGAGCCAGAATTAGCTTTAAAAAACTTTTTAGAAACTAACAAGCTAGTTGAAGATAGCAAACCTTGTTACTATATTTATGAACAGACCTATGGAGAGCAACAGAGAACTGGAATATTGGCAGCAGTAGAGGTTTCAGACTATAGTGAAGGTAAAATAATTAGACATGAAAAAACCTTTAATGATAAGGTCAAAGGCAGGCTAGAGTTAAGTAGAAAAACTGGATTTACTTTCGAACCAATTTTTCTTTTAACCAAAGCTCCCATATCCTCTATCTTGACTGAAATTAAAAAAAGTATAGAGCCATTTTATGAGTTCACTTCCGATTTTGCAAATTTATCAGACCTGCATAATATAAAAAACAAAATTTATCGAGTCGAAGAAAAAAGTAAATTTGGACTTCGTTTAAAAGAAGCTATAGGGAATAAGTCACTTTATATTGCTGACGGACATCATCGGTATCATGCGGCACTTATAAACAATCAGACACATTGTCTAGCATATATCTGTGAACAGGCTGCAATTCAAGCTTATAACAGAGTTATCAATGGACTAAAACCTTTTTCGAGCATTAAAGACGAACTAAATTTAAGAAAAGTTACGCAATTTCAAACGCCACTTAAACATCAATTTTGCATTTATACTAGAGATGGCATTTACGAATTAAACGCAAGAAATATACCTGATGATATTGTAGGTAAACTAGACTGCAGTATTTTAGAACAAGAATTATACCCCTTACTTGGCTTAACTCATAGTATGATCAAAGAAATTAAACACTTCGATTATTATCCGGAAACTGAACTGGAAAAAATGAAACACTGTGTTGACACTGGAAAATACGATTTAGCAGTAGCACTGCATCCAGTTTCTTTGGAAGAATTAATGGCTGTAGCTGAGGCGGGACTTAAAAATACAAATATTGTAATGCCTGAGAAATCAACTTATTTTGCTCCCAAAATTTTATCAGGAATATTTATCTATCGTCATAAATTAAAATAGTTTTGATAAAAAAGGCAGTTAACTGATAATAGTTAATTGCCTTTTTCATTTGCAGATTCTTGTACCCCTCTACGAACAGCAGTTGCTAACACTTCCGCAGATAGGGCCCCAATAAGATTCACATCTGCTTTTATTTTTCCCGTTGCCACACTAAAAATTGTATCTCCATCATATAAGGTATGAACAGGTCTAATACTTTTAGCCAAGCCATTGTGAGCCATTTGAGCAACTTTATTTACCTCTTCCCTGGTAAGTGCGGCATTAGTAACTATAGCTCCAATAGTCGTATTAGTCATGGGGTTAAACTGTGCATCTTTTTCAGCCATAATATTTAGAGTCGGTAAAAAATTCCCTTTTGGCTGACGTACTCCAGCAATTATGCTCCCATCTTCCCCAATTACTTCACCAAAAGCATTAACTACCACTAATGCTGCTACAATTAATCCGTCAGATGTATGCACTGCCCAATTTCCTATTCCACCAAAACTACAGTAATCCATACCTAAGGCCTTTCCAACAGTAGCTCCAGTCCCTGCTCCTATGGCTCCTTCTGAAATGAGACCACTTTTGGCAGATTGACAAGCCTCAATACCCATTTTTTTATCTGGCCTCGTCTTTGAATTACCAATAGCCAAATCGTATATTACTGCACTTGGTACAATTGGCACAAGTGCTTCTCCAGTATTAAAACCAATGTCTTTTTGTTCAAGGAATTCCATAACTCCGGAAGCAGCATCTAAACCAAAAGCGGATCCCCCTGCCAAGAGAATAGCATGAATTTCCGGAACTAAATGCATAGGTCGCAAAAGATCTGTCTCTCTAGTTCCTGGCGCACCACCCCGTACATCGACACCACCAGTGCTCCCGCGGGGCAGTAAAATAACAGTGCACCCTGTACGGGCTGATTTATTGGATGCATGTCCTACTAATACACCTGGAACATCAGTAACATTGTAATTAATTTTATTCATTTTAACTCCTCATGGAAAATTTTCCTACAATTAACTAACTGCACGATTTTTATAATTTAGGATTTGATTATAATAGCCTAGTAAACATTCAGCTGAATAATTGGATGATATATTTTGCACTGTATGTTTAGCATTATTACCAAACTTAAGCCGCAATTCCGGCTGCCGCAATAAGCGGATAATGGAATGAGAAAAAATATTTAAATCCATTGGCGTTAAAAAGCCATCAATTTCATGTCCAACCATTTCTTTTGTACCAAAAGCCTCTACTGCTACAACTGGCAAACCGGCAGCTTTGGCTTCGCCTAAAACCAAACCCTGAGTTTCAGTAACTGAAGAAAATACAAAAATATCAGCACTTAAATAGGCATTTATAACTTGTTTATGGGAAAGTGAACCAGTAAAAACTACTTTTTTATCAATTTGTAATTTGGAGCAAAGCTGTCGAAAATATGATTCTTGAGGCCCACCACCAACAAGGACTAATGTAGTGTTTGTACATGATCTCAAAATTATTTGAAAAGCACGAAGCAAGAATTCTAAATTTTTTTCTTGGGCCAAGCGGCCTACAAAAAGTAAGATCAAATCTTTAGGCAAAATGCCATAGGTAGCTTGTAACCAATTATGGTCACCGCAACCATACTCTTTTAAGTTAATACCAGTAGGAACTGTACGTATTTGGGAATTAACTCCGTACTGCATTAAAACATTTTGTACTGCCTTAGTTGGTGTTATAACTAAATCACAATTATTACAAAATTCCTTACTAACTTTACGGACTACCCACCTTGTTAAATTCTGGGCAATTGGTAAATAGTGTACATAATGATCGTATAATGTATGGTACGTATATACTAATGGAATGTTATGCTTTTTAGCTGTTTTAGCTCCTAATCTACCTAAAAGAAAGGGAGAGTGCACATGAATAACATCAATTTTTAAATCCTCTACAGTCCTTCCTAAACTAGGTGCTATAGGAATAGCTAAAGTAAAATCATGTAAAGTTGGTGCGGGGATAGACATAAAACGAAAAACTGCTTTTTCCTTTTTACAGTTAGGATAATTGGGAGCAAAAATATAAACATTATGACCTAAAGAATGAAATTCAGAACGAAATGTCTCAATTGATTGTACTACACCACTAGTATATGGGCGGTAGCTATCACTAAAAAAGGCAATATTCAATTTATCCCATCCTCCAACATATATAATTAGCTATTTTGTACTATACCTAAAAGATCCGACATCTTACCTAGCAAAAAGTTCGGATTTTCTTCCAACACACATTCCTCTGCAAAATGCGACCATTTTACAGCTGCGGTCATAACTCCCGCTCTTTTGGCGCTAGCTAAATCATGAGGACTATCTCCTACCATTAGACAATTTTCAGCTTTAGTACCTAATATTTTTAACGCTAATAATACTGGTTCAGGATCTGGTTTATGTTTACTAGTATCTTCTAAGCCAATAATAGCATCAAAAAGCTTTTCTAAATGATATAACTTTAACCCTCGAATAGCTGTACTTTTAACTTTAGAGGTAACAATACCTAACTTAATATTATTTTTACTTAATGTAACTAGTGTTTTCTGCACTTCAGGAAATATTTTCACCATACTATCGTGGTTTAGTAGGTTATGTTTTCGATAATCGGCAGCAAGTTCTTCGCCTTTGCCCGGACATAAATTCTCCAAGCAATCAATAAGTGGTTTTCCAAAATAAGGAAGCACTTCTTCTTTCTTTACAGATCTCCCTAAATGCTTGTGGGCCACATGTTGAAAACTTGCTAAAATTAGATCTGTTGTATCTAGCAGTGTTCCATCTAAATCGAATAATACTGCATTAATTAGTCCCATAAATTCCTCCTAATTACTAGTTATCTTATGTCTTCTCTACCTAGACCCAAATTAACAATCATTTGGATTAAATCAGGAAAATTAATACCAGCTGCTTTCGCAGCGTCTGGCAATAAACTTGTTTCCGTCATACCAGGAATTGTATTTACTTCCAGTACATATGGTTGATCATTTTGATCAATTATAAAGTCTATACGAGAAAAGCCACGGCACCCTATGGTCTTATATGTTTTAAGAGCTAAGTTTGTCACTTTTTTTTCTAATTCCTTAGATAAACGAGCAGGAATAATATGTTCACTTAAACCTACTGTGTACTTTGCATCATAATCATATACTCCTGTTTTTGAAACTATTTCAATTAAGGGCAATGGAAATGGATAATTATTTCCTATTATCGATACTGTTACTTCCATACCTTGAATTAATTTTTCAATTAAGATGACTGGGTCATATTGCAGAGCTTTATTAATAGCTTCTGCTAACTCCTGTTCATCCTTTACAAAATAAATCCCAATTGTCGAACCCTGAGTTGGTGCCTTTACAACTACCGGGAACTGTAGTTGACTTTTTACCTTTTGGATAGAAAAATCCATACCTTTTTGACTGATCTCGGTAGGAGATATAGTAACAAAATTAGCAGTTGGTATACCCTCATAACATAAAATTTTTTTTGTATAAATTTTATTCATTGCTAGAGAACTTGTTAACACATCACAACCTGTATAAGGTATTCCTAAAATCTCCAACATACCTTGAATAGTACCATCTTCTCCAAATTTGCCATGCAAAGCTATGAAAACCAAATCCGGTTTTATTCTATATAATTCCTCAATAATTGAGCCTGAAGCATCGATTTTAAACGCTTCATATCCTTTTGCTATTAATGCTCTATAAACCGCCTCTCCTGTTTTAATTGAAATCTCCCTTTCGGATGATTTGCCTCCGTATAAAACAGCAATTTTTTTAAGCATAGCATTACCCCCGTCAGGTATATTGAAATACCATTTAAAATTCGCTTATGATGTTTTTATTCGTTAGAATAAAAAAAGATACCTGCTTTTGCTCTAAATTAAATACTAAAGTTGTATTTTTCCCTTTAACAATTATATTATTTTCATTGACTAATTAGCTAGAACAAAGTATAATAATATCTGCAGTAGGGGAGTAGCTCAACTGGTAGAGTAGCGGACTCCAAATCCGTTGGTTGCGGGTTCGATTCCTGTCTCCCCTGCCATTAAAATCAATAGTTTTAAGAGCTTTTGATTTTTAAAAATTAGTTTAACGTAAATTGCAAACAAATCGCAAACATTTGATATTATCATGTGTTTGCGGTTTTTGTTTATTTGCCTATAAGATACTCTTCTAATTGTTAAATTGAATCTTTCTCGTATTCAAATTCCGAGTGGCTATATTCGGTAAGTGTGAATCCGGGATCAACATGCCCGGCAAGAGTACTTGCTGTTTTATAGTCTACTTTTAAATCTTGTATTAACATTGAGACAAAAACATACCTTAAGTCGTGAAATTTTATTAAAGGCAAATTGCTTTCTATAATAAGATTATGAAATTTATTACTTATAGCGGACTTGCTAAAATAAAGGAGTCCATTGATAAAACGACCGACGAAACCTCTGCAGCCTTGATAAAAGAAGGCTCATCAGACAGTTAGAAAATAAAATAAAGAATGGCAAAAAATAACCTGCTACTTGAGTTAAATTGGTAGCAGGTTATAGCCAAGGTGTTCATCCATTTCAGCTTCTAAAATTTCTTGTAGTGTGATTTTAAATAATTCTTTTAGTTTTTCTTGAATGTCTTCTACACTTTTACAGCCCTTGCCAGTTCTTTAGCAAAAGAGTTTTGCATAAATGATCATCTCCCTTAATGGTAAGTTTAACCAAATACACAAAACTCTTTACATTCTCGATAATTCTGAAATATTGGCCCAGATTCTTTGCTCTAGCCATTCCTCGTGTTGTATTAATCCAGTTTGAGGTTCACATATGAAATTTGTTGATTGGCAAACCAAGCTTTTGAGACTAGTTTTTATCCAGAATAAGTGAAAGTTCAATGTAATTTAACTACCCTTATAATTTAAAGTTATAAAAATGGAAAAAACAGATTCTGCTTCTTCCTAGTCCGGAATATGATTACATATTTTCAGGAGAAAATACTTTATATTGAGGTTCTTGTTCTTCAATATAGCTTATTCTACCTGATAATCCTTGACAAATGTTTTCAATTTGATGAGCATAATCGGAAAACATTTGCTTAGCTCCTTTGTCATCAGTATCCAAAGCAAAACCTTTTAAAGTTGCAGCAGCACTTTCTAAACCAGCTAGGGTTTGATGCATTTTTGTTCCAACTGTCATTTGTGTAACCTCCTGTTTTGTTTTTTATTGTGAACAATGTTATTATTAATACTTTGACTCTATAATATAAGTTTCAAAAATTGTATTTTTTAATTATTATTTTGAAACTAAATTTAATTGTTTAAAGTAATATCTAGAATCCGTTGAAGAGTTTTTTCACGACAAGCATCAATTGCAGTAAAATCCATATTAGGTATGTAGTATTTTTCCATTTTATCGTGAGTTGACTTGGCACGAGCAATATAAGCTACAGCTTTTACAAAAGCACTTTCATACCTTTCCTTGGCTTCAGCTAATCGGATAAAAATGGTTGCAAAGCTGTTTGCTTAACGTATTGACTAGTGTCAAGAATATAGTCTTCACCTTTAGCTAGATAAAGATGAGGTTCGGAGCTAGTAATTACCCCTATTTTTAACTGAGGAAGGACTAGATGTTTCTAATTTGGCAGAGAAACTAGGGAGCAATGGTAGGCTTTTTTAATATCCTCATCATGTGTAACAAGTATGATTGTTTTACCTTGTTCATTGAGTTGTTTTAAAATGTTGAGTACAGCTTCGGCATTATTCTTATCAAGAGAACCAGTTGGTTCATCAGCCAAAATAATATCACATTTTTTAAGCATAAGCCGAGCTAACGCCACTCTCTGCTGTTCTCCTCCTGATAAAGTGTATACCTTTTTGTTCAACTTATCTTTAAGTCCAACGATCTCTAAAGCTTCCTCGATAGTTATATCGTTCTTGCAGTCTTTCCGAACCAGCTTTAAGTTTTCCTTAACCGTTTTGTTATCCACGAGAGCAAAGTTTTGAAAGAGAAATCCGACTTTATTCCTGAAATATTTTAATTGGTTCTTCCTCTTGCTGACATCTATACCATCCACAAGAATTTCACCGCTGTCAATTTCTTCGATGGCTCCAATCATATTAAGAAGCGTTGTTTTTCCGCATCCACTGGGACCTGAAAAGATGACAAACTCTCCATCTTCAATGTTCAGGGTTAGATTTGAAAAAAGAATTTTATCCTCAAATGCTTTAGATACATTTTTAATTTTTATCATAAATTGCCTCCTTTTAATATCTTCTGTATGCTGGATTCTTCTATTTTACGGATATAAGAGAATATCACGGAGGCTTCCAGAATTAAGATGAACGCTCCCCCCACTGTGATATAATACACTTCCTCCACATTTGTTATAACTCCAACGGCAACTGCTGCAACAATACTGATTGCTGTGCTAATAATAGTCATCAATAGGATCTTCTTATTTTTCTCCATGGTGCTGTACCCCAATATCTTTTTTATGGAAAGTTCAATGGCATAGACTTCGTATTCTAAGCGAATAATGGAATGAATAATGATCAGCTCTAAAATCAGTACCAAAATGCTGAGAATCACATTCATATACAGAACACTTTTTACAATGCCCCATTGATATTCATATTTTTCCAGTACATTGGTTGTACTGTGAAATTGATCTGCCAGACCGTACTCTTCAATAAATGCATCAAACTCATTCTGAGATATTTTATACATAATGTCATGTTGGTAAGTTGACTTAAAAGCCTTCTCATTTATTGGATAGGTTGCGGTATTCGCCGCTGTATTGTTATAAATAATAATCGGATTTTTTATAAGATCACTGCCGTTTAGGAAAAATTCATCAATACTAATGATCTCAATATTATCTTCATAATAGATAACGCCATAATCATACTGGTAATAATCCCCTTCATATACCTTGATCCGGTGGTTCAGTCTGTCTATGATCTCTTTATCATTAGACAGATCTTTAGGAAGGATAAAGTAGATGTCCTTTTTCAAATCTGCATCCCTAAGCTCTTTAATGTGACCCGACAAATAATCAAATGCATTTTTATTCGCTAAAATTGTATCATCCTCTTGTGACTGAGTGATATTCACTAATGTGGTGGCATCAAAGGTTTCAAAAAACCTTCTATAAAAGGTTTCATTCATTACCGCATCCTTTTCAATATTACTATCAATAGTGCCGTCACTGTTCATAGTGGTCTTATAGCCTAAATTGGTGTAATAATAGCCGGCATGCTCTTCAAAAAATGGCCGCTGCTTATAAAATTTGTATCCTTCAAAGATAGCTGCAATATTGCCGGAAATAATCAGAACAGTGAGAATTACTGTTATAAGTTTCATCCCATAATTTATAGCCAATAGCTTTTTCGGGACTTTAACATTGGAGAATACTTCCTTTAAGTCATAAAAATAAAGATTAAAATAGAAGAACGCATTGATAACCAGCATTGCTAAAAACATAGCCAGGGAAATTGAAAACTTAAAAACCACATTACTGTAGCTGGACATTAGCAGCAGTGATAAAAGAAATACCACCCCAAATGCAAAGGTATCTAATAAGATGTTTTTCCAAATGATTTTGCCGATTCTTTCACCTAATGATATTCTGATAAAGTTTTCTTTTTTCTGCAAAATCACATCATAAAAGGACAGGAAAAGAATCACGATGTCAATGAGCAACCAGATAAAGAAGGTGTTCTTCGAGGACTCCCTGTCAGGATAACCTGCTTTGGGATGATTTCCGGCATACTTGTCAATCAAATCTATTTTGAACTGGTGAACTTTCTCTTTGCTGCCAATGACATTATAATCATTTATATTTGCAATATTGGGAATGTCTTTAAAGTCAAAGAAATTCACCCGTGTTGTTCCTAACAATAAGCTTTTATATTCCTTTTCAAAAATCTTTAGCTTATCATTGATGTGCTTTTCAACACCTTTACTCCCATAAATATTGATCTCTTTAAGAAATGTGCTGGGAACAGTTGAAGTGAGTGCAAATACCTCAACGTCATTACGCTCTGCAGAATCAAGAATATCCTGAATCATTTCATCAGCGGTTGTGTTCTCTTGCAAATACATCGTTGTATTAGAAAACACAGCATTAAAGTTATTTAAATACAACTGATGACTTTCTCCTATGATCAGCAGTCCCATCATAATCACAATAAAACTAACAATAAATTTAATTTTCTTCAATGAATACCCCCCTTGTAAAATAGACATAAATAAAACTCTTCTAATTTCAAACGAAGTGCTTTTCGTCATCACAAGAAGAGTATAAAGTATAATATTCAACTTTTTATCTACTTTTCGGTGGAGTTTATAAACTTAAAGATTGCTGTAACTTTCGCACCACCATTTGATGCATTATTTAAAATAAGTTGTCCTCCGTGCTTTTCGCAAATGACTTTGCAGATATTAAGTCCTAGCCCGACATGCACTTTGTCAGGTTCTTTTTTATCGCGGTAAAAGGGATTGGTTGCACGTTGAAGAGCTTCTGTTGAAAAGCCAATACCATCATCGGTAATAATAATTGTAAGCATTTCATCTGCTGCCTCACATAATACTGAAATCCTTTGTTTTGCATATTGCACTGCATTCGAGATCAGGTTTTCAAAGGCTTGTGTAACCAAATTTATATCAACTTTTATATTTGAACAATTGCTTTTTGACTCAAATACTATCTTTTTGTCTTTCCCCAAAATACTTGCCGCTTCTTTCAGTCGACTGCTAAAATGATCAAAAGATACGGACTGGGGAACGACTTCAATTTCTTCTAATCTTTGTATAGAATTCATGCTGGCTATATAGCTTTCAAGCCGTAGAATATGGCTGTCCATTGCCGTAATAGTGGAAAGCACTTTATCCTTTGAAACTTTATCCTCCGGAAGATATTTCATAAGAAAATCTGTATACCCGCGTAGAACAGTCAAAGGGGTTCTTAAATCATGGGAAAAAGCTGCATTTAGTTTTTTCCGTTCTTCCATTGCTCTCCACATTTTACGATTATTTTTATCCAGAGAGGAACGCATTTTTTCAAAGGCGTTGCAGAGCTTTCCCATTTCATCTTTTGTGTCATAATAGATTTCAAAATCCAAATCATTGTTCGAAATTTTTTCAGATCCGGAAATCATTAGTTCCATTGGCTTTTTCAGCTTTAATCTATAGAATAGAAGAGGAACACCAACCAGAGAGCTAATACCGAATATGGGGATTAGCACAAAAGGAAGCGCCTGATATGTGGTATATAAAAGCTTATCAATTGGTGTAAAATATTCAATTAATTCTTTTTCTGGATAGTATTGAGTAACAACACTGCCATCATCTTTTACAATCTTAGTATGCGGTACTACTCCGGAACTCAAATACGACCATTTAAGATTAGCCGATAGTTGGTTTGTGTAGTCCAAAGTTGCAGCCGTCAACAGCGCAGCAATGAGGCCGAACCCAAGCATAAATATCATAAAACTGACTGCAATCGGCATATTCTGAAATGCTTTTTTTATCTTACCCATTTATATCCCACCCCCCATACTGTTTCGATATAGGGTTTAGAACCAACAGCCGACAGCTTTGCTCGAATCCTTCGAATATGCTCTGCAATCACAGAACTGTCCCCTTCGCTATCCCATCCCCAAAGGCTCTCATAGATTCGTTCTTTATCAAAAACCTGACCGCTGTTCATAGAAAGGAATTCAATAATCTCAAATTCCTTTTTGGTGAGCGTAACTTTTTCTCCCTGAAAGAAAACTTCCTTTGTCGTATAGTTGATAGCAAGTTCATCTTCAAATTTTGCTTTGTCTTTATTCACTTGACGCTGATCCCGTCTTATATGTGCCGCAACCCGTGCACCTAACTCGTCAATGCTGAAAGGTTTCACAATATAATCATCACCGCCAACAGCAAAGCCGTTTATTTTATCAATATCCTCTACTTTTGCAGTCAAAAACAGTATTGGACAAGAAACAAAATCTCTGATTCTCTTACAGACTTCAATACCGTTAAAGTCTGGCATATTGATGTCAAGCAATATCAAGTCCGGTTGTTTTTCTGCTTGTTTAATAGCTTCCGCTCCGTTTTTAGCTGTTAAAGTCGAATAATTATTTATTTCAAAATAGTCTTTTAGCAAATCGACTACATCTGGTTCATCATCGACAATTAAAATTGTAGTTTTCATCTTCTTACCCTCCAATCTCATTGAGTTATATTATCAAATAATTATCTACTTTTTATCAATAATACAAAAAGATATATCTGTACAGTTAATAAAATTACCTTCCGAATAATTTTTCCGCTTTCCGATTAGATTAAAATTGTTTTCCAGTGCAAGAGTAATAACCAAACATAAAAGATGCCCTAAGCCTAATAAGGCTACACTTTTGTTTCTTTTCAATCCACTAGCGATAATAGTTGTAATGCTTAATAATAAAGACAATAAAATAAATATCCAATAGACAATCCAGTACCAAGACATATTTTCGTTCCTCGCTTTCTATGCTATAATAAGCAAAGGGTTATTATTCCCTTATAGTGTAATTTTGCACTATAAGGGAATAATAATTCAAGCATTATTTTATAATTAAATATTGGAGGAACCAAGATGGATAAAGAACAAGTTATAAATATAGTTTCTAATAAGATAAAGCTTCTTAGAGTTGAAAAAGGATACACCCAAGATAAAATGGCTGACATACTTGGAATATCGAAAAAAACCCTTGTGCAGATTGAAAAAGGCAGAAATTCTGCTAGTTGGGCGATGGTAGTAGCTACCTGTGCCATGTTCAAGGAAAGTGAGGTTTTACAATCCGCGTTAGGCGATGACCCATTAGATATAATAACTATAATTGCCCACGAGCGAATCGATAGTCCAAAGGAGAAGACATTAGGTGGTAACGTATGGTGGACAGAAATTCTCAAAGAAGGTCGTTTTCAACTTCAGCAAAACGTTATTAGTAAACACTATCGTATTTTAGATGAAGATGGCTATCGTTGGTACAGTTCCTTTGATAAGGATAAAACATTAGCCCGTTTAAATGAGTTAAAAAATTAAAGCATATGTCTTTAATTGCTTTGCCAAACCACATTTGATGTACTCTTTCGACTCGATAAAGAGAGGAATCGAGTAGGAGCTGAATAATTAATTAATTCAGCGTCCTCTCACACCACCGTACGTACCGTTCGGTATACGGCGGTTCAATAGAATTAATGTACTT
>JAVLUO010000019.1 GCA_031628995.1 Bacillota bacterium LX-D
CCCCTTCCTTGTGTCCATAGGTATCATTAACCTTTTTAAAAAAATCGATGTCTATAAACAAAAGTGATATGGGTTCATTGCCATAAGTTAGTTCTTCGTAAGCGTCAAATAGCTCCCACCTAGCCCGCCGTCCTTCTTTATGAGATACTCTATCAAAATAGAGCTGATAAAGGAGGATTTTTCATGACTAAAACAGAACTGCGAGACGTCTGGGCGGTCAGGATAGCGGAATTTAAAGAGAGCGGCCAGAGTGCACCGGCATGGTGTGTGGCCAACAACGTAAAGCTCCATCAATTAAGGTACTGGCTTAGAAAAGAGAAACAGACATCCACTGAGACTACATTATCATGGTTGCCATTGGATCTTAGCGATGCAGGCTTTCAAACTTCTTTGTTAGTAAGGGTAGGCCAGGTCGCTGTAGAAGTCAAGCCAGGGTTTGATCCAAAATTACTAGTAGACGTTGTGAAAGCGTTAATTGACAATGATAGGTGAATCAAGCTTAGAACGGGTTTATCTGGCCTGCGGAAGCACGGACCTTCGTAAGTCCGTTGATGGCTTAGCTGTTTTGGTCAAGGAGGGATTTGCACTAGATCCTTTCTCTCCTGCCCTCTTTGTGTTCTGTAACCGAAAACGTGATAAGCTCAAGATCCTCCAGTGGGAGCATAATGGTTTTTGGCTTCATTACCGGCGGCTGGAGAAAGGAAAATTCCAGTGGCCGGAGAAAAACAGTACAGCCGCTGTCACAACGATTACTCGCCGGGAGTTACGCTGGTTACTCGACGGCCTACCCCTTCAGCAACGTCAGGCTCACCCTAAGGTTACTGCACGGACAGTGTTGTAACCTTTTTATTTGGCTTTAAGTCTCGATTTTAAAGGTTTTTAGAGAGCCTATGTCGAATCAAAACTTTATGAATAATACAGCCAAAATCATCGAAGAACTTCAAAATAGATGCGCTTTGCTGGAACAGCAAAACGCAGAACTTACCGCCAAGTTAAACTGGTTTATGGAACAGTTCCACCTGAACCAACATCGACAGTTTGGCACTTCTAGCGAGAAAACTAATCCAGAACAACAGCAGCTTTTTAACGAGGCGGAAGCGTAGGCTCAACCATCCTCAAAAGAACCCACAATTGAGGAAATCACCTATCGTCGCCGCAAGAAACAAGGGCACCGTGAGGCGCAGTTGGAAAACCTGCCGGTAGAGACCATCGAATACCGCCTGTCTCCCGAAGAACAGGTATGTTCCTGCTGCGGTGGAGCGTTACATGAAATGAGTACAGAGGTAAGGCAAGAGCTTAAGATCATCCCTGCCCAGGCTTATGTAGTCAAACATGTACGTTACGTCTACGCTTGCCGGCACTGTGACCGGGAGAATATACAAACGCCTATCGTAACCGCCCCCATGCCTACGCCTGTATTGTCGGGAAGTTTAGTTTCCCCTTCTGCTATGGCTTACATCATGACACAAAAATATGTGGAAGGCATGCCGCTGTACCGTCAGGAGCAGCAGCTGTCCCGTCTGGGTATAGAACTATCCCGTCAAACTTTGGCCAACTGGATGGTCCAGGGTGCAGAACGATGGCTGTATCCCCTTTATGAGAGGATGCACCAGCATCTGCTAAAACGAGATATCTTGCACGCTGATGAGAGCACCTTGCAAGTATTGCGTGAACCAGGGCGTCCGGCGGAAAGTACGTCCTACCTATGGCTTTACCGTACCGGACGGGAAGGACCGGCAATAGTCCTCTATGATTACCAGACGACCCGGGCGAGCAAGCATCCCCGCCAGTTTTTATCTGGCTTTAAGGGGTATTTGCACGTCGACGGCTATGCCGGCTATAATGGGCTGCCAGACATCACTTTAGTTGGGTGTTGGGCCCATGCCCGGCGCAAGTTTGATGAGGCGCTTAAAGCGTTGCCGGTGGAAAAGCGCAATACAGCGGTAGCTGCCAAAGAGGGATTGGAGTTCTGCAACCAACTCTTTGCCATCGAGCGTGAAATACACGATGCTACACCGGAGGAAAGATACAAAACTCGGTTAGAGCGCAGCCGTCCAATACTGGAGGCTTTTTTGGCATGGCTAAAATTCCAAAAGCCAAGAGTATTGCCGAAAAGTGCTTTTGGGCAGGCTATTAGCTACTGCCTCAGTCAGTGGGATAAGCTGACGGCCTTCTTGCAAGACGGAAAGTTGGAACTGGACAATAACCGCAGTGAACGTTCGATTAAACCGTTTGTCGTCGGACGTAAAAATTGGCTGTTTGCCAACACCCCCAAAGGAGCCAAAGCCAGTGCAACGATATATAGCATTGTTGAATCAGCCAAGGAAAATGCTTTAAATCCATTTAACTATCTTCAGTATCTGTTTGAAAAACTGCCTAACGTTGACATCCAAGATAAGAACGCTATAGATGAACTGCTTCCCTGGTCGAGCGCTTTGCCGTCAGAGTGCCGCATTCAAAAATAAGATTTACACAAAGCCCGCCCTGCTTTCAAGGTGGGCTTTATTTTACGCTTACTTATTGATAATACCAATGAAAACCCTGATCCGCTTATAAGGCTGCTATTCATCCTGAATCAAATTGCGGAATATTTTTTAAGCATGAGTTTAGGCAGCATCATTCAACTGTTACGTAAGAATCCCGAGATATTTGATAAGGAAGTATATGCTGTAACGAAGCACGAAGATAAGGAACGGTTAAACAAACTACTAAAGTCGGTATTAGACAGATATAACGACATTGATCAACAGTATGACATTAATGCTGTTATTACCATGCTTAAGGAAACTGGTCTTGCAAAATCAGAATATATTGAATCGATAACCGATAACGAAGCGGGCTGACCCCCTAAAATTGGAGAATATCCACTTGATTCTTTCTCAGTAATAGTGAAGCTATAATTTTCTACCTAATGGTAAATAATACCATCCAATAGTTTTAAAACGACTGCTTATCCAACCTCCTCCAATTTTAGCTGCCTTCCTTATGCTGTCAAGGGCAAGGGCTAAAGCCTGCTTCGCACCCTTGACACCAATTGCGGAAGCCTGCTTATTTGTAGCTGAGGTTGGCTAGTAGGATTACAGTATTAGGCGATAAGAGGTTGGACTGAGTTAGCTAATTGCCCTTTTGTAAAGGCTTTGTAAAACTCATTAGGAGCCATATACTTTATACTGCTATGTCTACGCCTATTGTTGTAGTAATCAATGTATTCACTAATAGCCCCATATACTTCCATAAAGCTGTCAAATTCATGGCGGCTGTAGCATTCATCTTCTAGAATAGAGTGGAATGACTCTATATAGGCATTCATATTAGGTGTTTTTACAGGAATTCTTTCATGCTTTATATTCCATCTATCACAAGTTTCTTTAAACAGTTTAGCAATAAATTGGGGCCCATTGTCTGTTCTTATCACCGGCATTTTCATACCGGGAGTTAAGTTACGTTTTTTAAGGGCATTTATAAGTACCCTGCAGGCATCCTTTGCCGTGGCGCTTAATCCTACATGGTAACCTACTATCGATCTATCAAATACATCTATGGCTGATAGTTGGAAGAAAAATTGACTGGTTCCGGCAATGTAGCCATACTTTAAATCCATTTGCCAAAGCTGATTAGGGCCAGTTATTTTCTCTCGTTTAGCGAGCTTCTTAGGACGTTTGGGATATATTTTTCGCTGGGGACGTAAAATATCAAGTTCTTTGCAAAGCGCTATAAGCTCACAAAGGTATTCTTTGATAAGTTCATCCGGTATCTTTTCTCCCTTTTTGTTCAGTGAATAGCCTGGTATTTTACGTCCCGTCTGCTTTTTTGTTGATGTTTGTTCCCCTTTGCTTTCTTTAGTGATGTTGTAGTAATAGGTGGATGTAGCTAGACCGACAGAGTTGAGAACAGTAGTTGCGTTGTATCCCTTTTCTATCCACCTCTTAGCAATGGCAACTCTGCCGGTTACCGAGGGTTTTTACAATTCATCAAATCCTTTAGAATTGCCAATTGTAGTTCTTTCTCGGCAAGAAGACGTTTTAATCTGTCATTTTCTGTACTTACTTCTTTAAGCTGTTTTTCCATGGCTTTGTGTTGCCGCTCACGAACTTTGACGGTAGGATTCTCACCGCCAATGGCGTAAGACTTTAGCCGCCGACACGCCACTTAAGTGAGAATTCAGCCGCCATTCATTTACAGTTTAGGAGGGCCAGTCACCCGGCCACTCCCCGCTGCCGATCAAAATCGGCCAGCACTCTGGCAATATGGGATTCTTCGATTACTTCGTGACCACGTTGGGCCGCGTCATAAAGGGCCTGACTGCAGATCTGGTTAATGATACGCGGGATGCCCTGACTGGTTGCATGGACCAAGGCCATAGCACTTTCGGAAAAAACAGGGATAGCCATGCCGGCTGTCTTCATCTGGTGGCGGATGTAATGAGCAGTCTCCTCCGGGCTAAGCCCTCCCAGGTGATACTGCAGAGTAATCCTTTGGGCAATGGCCTCATACTTTTTGAGCCGTAAGGTCCGCCGCAGTTCGGGTTGTCCCACCAGGATCAGAGGAAAGAGGGAGCAAGAGTCCATCTGGTAGCTCACCACAAACCGGAGTTCCCCCAGCATGGCCTCACTCATTTCTTGCGCCTCGTGCACCACCACGACCAGAGCTTTTTCCGCCTGTTCCTGCCTGGCCTCTAGCACATCGGCCCAGAGGCGTTTGGCCTTAGCCAGGGAAAAAGGTGGCACTTCTCCCACATGCCGCAGGAGTTCCCCGTAGAAATCACGAGGCTTGAGGCTGGCGCTGGAGATGTAGATAGGGAGATAACGCACGGGATCAAGGTTTTGAAACAGGCGGCGGATAAGGGTTGACTTACCGCTTCCCACCTCGCCCGTTAAAAGACCCAGGTAGCGGTTTTCCACCATAAGTTGCAAGCGGGCCAGAGCTTCCCGGTGGGCTAAAGACTCGTACAGGTCCGAAGGGTCGATCTGGCGGCTAAAGGGTTTAGTCATGGATATTACCTCCCTTGGGGGCATAGGTCAGAGGCTCTCCGGCAAGTGATTCTTTACGTTTATATTCTGCTGCCTGAAAGAAGGAAATTCCTTCTGTGTCCGGTGCCACCTTTTGTGGCTCTTCTGGTTTTACCCGGCGGTCACGGGAACGGACCAGGTTTAAGGGGATAGCATCAGCATATTGCTTTTTACCACACCAGACCTGAATAGAAGAGAGGTCGAAGGGGTCATAGCGTAAAAGTACCTTCTGGCCCACCAACTCCAGGTCCACTTCGTAGAGGTTACCATCAACCTTAATACAGCCGGTCTTGTCAACTTTTCGTTTTTCTTCCCAAAGGAAGATGTCCATGAGTTCTGTAAAGGAGATGCGGCGGGGCTGTCGCTGGCTGGCAGCCAACCGGACTTTGGGGGGTTCACCGGTGCCGCCGTGTACCCGCAGGTGGTAGTAGCCGTCCAGCCAGGCGGCCAGAGCGCAGTTCAATTCTTCTATGACGGCGTCTGGAACACCCCGCTTCAAGATGGCTTTACGGAAAGCATCTTCTAAGGCCGGTAGCCTCTGGTCGAGGTAAAACTCCCCGTGGCACAAAAGCCGAGTGGCATCGTCAATAAAGGCAACCAGGTAAGTCCTGACTTTTCGTTTAGGGTTTTCGGGATGGGGTAAATACGGCCCGTATTTGATGTCTGCCTGCCACAGACGGTTCCGCTCTCCTTTTTGAAAGCGCCTGTGACCAGGTAGGGTTTGATTGGCTTCTGGCTTGGTTAAGCCGAGGCGCGACAGATGTCTGTTCAAGGTAGAACGGGCCAGTTCTCCCGGCCGGGTTTTCTGCTCCCCTTCCAGGATCTCGATAACCTGGCTGACACTTCGTTCGGGTAGCTCAGTCTTAAGTTTAACTGCCTCCCGGATAATCTCCGGGGCGATCGCCCGGCTGTTTCCCTGGTCGGACCTGACTTTTGACATAAGTCCGGACAATCCCTGTTGTCGGTAAAGTTGAATGTAACGGCGCAGGGTACGCGACGAAATCTCCCCACGGGCCAGAATCTCATTTCGCCGCCGGCGCTTTTCCGCTGCTTCCAAATCCGGTTCAAGCAAAGGAGCAATCAGGGCGAAGCGCTTAAGCGCAGTATCCTGTTGGGTGTACTTCTCTTCTGACATCCAGACCATCTCCTTGTTAAAATATGGTGTTTTTTCCACCATACCACGATTTAATGATGGCCAGGAGCCTAAACTATGTGGAATTGGTTACAGCCAGAGGCCGACCACGTCCATGGTCAGCCAGATGTTTACCGCTCACAATACCGACGTAGAATCTATAGGAGGCAATTTATCTAAGGCGGCCCGTAACTGTTGCCAGGGAGAAGGCCAATTTTCCTTGATGAGTGAATCTATTCGTTTTGATAATCGGAAAGCCAGGCTTTCCAGCACGCCGACGGCCTCACTGTACCGCTTGAGAAACCGACGCACCACCGGCGGGTGGTGGGAATGTCCTGCCCACCTTGGACCCGTTCTGGCGGTACCTGATCATCAACTACTTCCTCTACCGCCGGTGCAATAATATCCATTGAATAATGACGATAGGGAGAAATGAAATCGGGGAGGATGGCATGGGTGCGGCGACAGTTACCGCAACGGAAGCGTGCTATAGGAATTCTCGCTACGGTTTCATCTGCCGTAATCAGTTTGCGCAAATACTGGCCGTGAGCAGCCATTTTAGTTTGACACAGAGGGCAAAACCACTGTTTTTGCCCCAAAATATGTAAATATTTTTCTAAATACTCCTTTACTGAAGTGCCTAAATACGTTACAATCAAGGCGACGGAATGTGGGAAAGCCTTCAGTAAGGGAGAGTGCCAGCTCGTTTAACCTTACTTGAAGGCTTTTCCTTTTCTCCTTGTTCAGATTCTTTCTGTTATTTTTCGTCAAGAGAAGAAGAAATCCTTTTTCTAAACGGCAACTGAATCTGAGCAAGGTAAGGTCAAATAGTGCGGGCAGAAACAATTGTTGTTACCTCATAACTACCGCAGGGACTGACCGTAACAGCATCTGCTGGGAGATCCACCAAAAGGCTGAGGATATTTTAAAGGGGCGGAAAATCGACCCTACCTTTTATCCTGTCATCTACGGCATTGATGATGATGACGACTGGACAGATGAAAGAAACTGGTACAAAGTTAACCCGTCCTTGGGTGTGACGGTGGACATAGAAAAGCTACGGGATGCCTTTAACAGCGCTAAAGATAATCCAGCTGAGGAAAACCTATTCCGGCAGCTTCGGTTAAACCAATGGGTGAAGCAGTCGGTCAGGTGGATGCAGATGGACAAATGGGAGGTCTGCAGCCTTCCCGTTAATGCAGACGAACTCCAAGGGTGAATTTGCTACGGGGGTTTAGACTTATCCTCTACGACAGACATAACTGCCTTCGTGCTGGTTTTTTCACCGGAGGCGGAGGAGGACAAGTATCAGGTGCTGCCCTTTTTCTGGATTCCGGAGGAGAACCTTCAGATTCGGTTGCGGCGGGACCATGTGCCCTATGATGTGTGGGAAAGACAAGGGTATCTTAAAACCACTGAGGGTAATGTAGTGCACTACGGCTTTATCGAGACCTTTATTGAGGAACTCGGCACCCAATATAATATCAAAGAAATTGCCTTTGATCGCTGGGGAGCGGTCCAGATGGTGCAAAACCTTGAGGGCATGGGCTTTACGGTAGTGCCCTTCGGACAAGGGTATAAGGATATGTCACCGCTCACCAAGGAACTTATGAAGCTTGTACTGGAAGGGAAAATCGCCCATGGAGGAAACCCGGTGCTGCGCTGGATGATGGACAATATCTATGTTAAAACCGACCCGGCAGGCAATATCAAGCCGGACAAAGAAAAAAGCACCGAGCGGATTGACGGTGCTGTTGCTTTAATTATGGCCTTGGACAGAGCACTAAGACATGAAGGCAGCGGTTCGGTTTATGATTCAAGAGGGTTACTTGTACTATAGCTTATAAGTTATCAATGTCTTTATCAGGATCGTATCCTTTTCTCAAAGCGCTGTCCCTACGATATACTACATTTGTAACGGAACAATTGAGTTCTTGAGCGGTTTCCCTCAAAGACATCTTGCGATTAAAAATACAATCTACAACCTTCTGCTCCGCATCTGACAGTTTAGCTTTTACAATGGGAAGGTATCCATGCTTCACTAGCCAGTTGTAATATTTTTTGGCCGCATTGATGCTGACACCAAGCTTACGAGCAACCCCTGAATGTGTTTCACCGCTCTTATAGAGTTCCAGTGCCATTGCATAATTCTCGTTATCTGGCAGCGGAGTTTTCGGTACAAAGGCAGAATCCTGTAGAGATCCCTCAGTGCTCATTTTGGCATTATCGTCTCCGCGCAGTCTTGCTAAAATGCGAGCCTCGGCTTCCTGTAGTTCTTCCCTAACAATAGTCTCAATGTCAGTATAATTCATGATGTCCTCCTTTCACAATATTACGTTTTACGTTAAACACTAACACCACTTAACACTTACAGCATATCGCTAATAAGTATAATAAGTCAATGCTCATTTTTTATTTTTAGGAGCGTGTTGCATTTATGGGATATTTTGAAGTGAAAATTTGAGAACTAGCATTGATGAACTAGAAGTATCCCTGGGGGTAACGAATAGCTAATCTTAAAATCTCCCCCAAAGCGCAAAAGGATATGCTGGAGATACTATTATCAAGATTCAAACGTGCGTCTTGATTATTTAGCATAATTATGATAAAATTATGCTAAACTAAATGTGGAGGTGTTATTCTATGCCACAGATCAGGCCGGTATCGGATTTGCGAAATAATTTCGCAGAGATTTCAAGGGTTGTCCACGAAACTTCCGAGCCTGTTTTTCTTACAAAAAATGGGTATGGAGATATGGTTGTGATGAGCTTTGAAGCCTATGAAAAGCTACAATTTGAAAGTGAAGTGTATTTCAAATTGAAGGAAGCGGAACTGCAAGCAAAACAAACCAATCAGCGCTTTTCCCATAAAGAGGTCTTCGACAGTTTGAGGCAAACTTTGCAGGAAAAGGCAGACGGCGGGAATGTATGAAATCATTTACCTTCCGATAGCCAAACAGGATATAACGGACATTATCCTGTATATATCCGACCAGTTAAATGCGCCAAAGGCGGCAATGGATTTGCTGGATGCATTAGAGCATTCTATCTCCCTGTTAAGGGATTTTCCTTATGCACACAAGATATACCGCCCTATAAAGCCTTTGGTAGAAGATTATCGAATGCTGATTGTGAAAAATTATGCTGTTTTTTACGTTGTTCGGGAAGAGGAGAAAATAGTTGAAGTCCATCGCGTAATATATGCAAAGATGGATTTGACAAAATTGATCAAATAAAAAATACTAAAACCATAAAAAAGGCAAATATTAATAAACCTGTATTTTTATTAGCACTTCTTCGGAGGTGCTTTTTCCATGCCCGAAAAAGGGAGGTGAAGCCTTGCGCATACCTTTTCTCTCAAAATTAATAGAACGAAGAACCATAAGCCTTGATGCCAAAATCAGGGCTTTTTTACTGGGTGAAGATATCGGAATCCAGTCCAATGCCGGTGTAAACGTCAGTGAATACAATGCCATGACCTCCACAGCGGTCTATGCCTGTGTGAGGGTCTTGGCTGAAACGGTGGCCAGCCTCCCCCTGCCGTTATATAAGAGGCTTGACCGGGGCAAAGAAAAAGCAACCTACCACCCTTTGTACTTTCTTCTACACGACTTGCCCAATCCGGAGATGACCAGTTTCACCTTCCGGGAAACCCTGATGAGCCACCTTCTTTTATGGGGGAACGCCTATGCTCAGGTAATAAGGGACAGCAAGGGGAATGTGGCCGAGCTCTGGCCCCTGTTACCTGACCGGATGTCGGTGGAGAGAGACTTGGAAAGCGGAGAGCAGTTTCAGCTTAATGAAATCTGCCGCATTTTCCGGGTACCGCCTCACCTGGTGGGGGACTTGTCCCGAGCCACTTTCAGCAATGTAGAGCATCAATCCCTGGATTTTGTCGTCCACACCATCAGGCCCTGGCTGGTTCGCTGGGAACAAGCCATTACAAAATGCCTTTTGAGGGAAGGGGAGAGAAAAATATATTTCCCCAAGTTCACCGTCGATGGCCTTCTTAGAGGCAATATGCTGCCAGTCTCTCTGGTGGGCAGTAAAACAGAGGGAGGTGAGAACTTAAATGGACAAACAGAAAAGAAGACAGGCTGAGCCAGCGCAGCTGGAGAGAAGAACGGTATCCATGACGGAGCTCAGGGTACTTAGCGAGGGTGATGAAGAAGCGACAAAGCCCATCATCGAAGGACATGCCGCTGTTTTCAACCGGTGGTCGGAGGAGCTTGGCGGCATGTTTCCCTTCCGGGAAAAAGTAATGCCGGGAGTTTTCAAGGAGACTATCCAGGTGGATGACATCCGGGCGCTGTTTAACCATGACCCCAATTATGTGCTGGGCAGGAACCGTTTAGGCACCCTTGAACTCAAGGAAACGCAAAAGGGGCTGCTGGTAAGGATAACACCTCCGGAAACGCAGTGGGCAAAAGATTTGTTAGTCAGCATAGACCGAGGAGACATTTCGCAAATGTCCCTCGGTTTTTTAGTTATTGAGGACCGCTGGGGTACCGAGGACGGTGGGGATATCAGGGAGCTTCACAAGGTAAAGCTTTTTGATGTTTCTCCGGTAACCTTTCCGGCATACCCTCAGACAGATGTCGGTGTTAGGGACGCGCTTTTAAGCTATGAGAGGCATTTAAAGGATTGTCCGAGGCGGCAGAGTCCCGCGCAAGGCAGCGGTTGGAACTGATAAAACGGAAAATAGAACTACTTTGACAGGAGGTATTCTAAACATGAACAAAATTAAAGAAATGGAAGCACTAAAGAGGATGCAAGGCTTAAGGCCCTTGCCATCCTTGAGAAGGCTCAGGCTGAAGGCCGCTTTTTAACTGAGGAAGAGGAAAAGCAGGTTAGGCAGTTTGAGGAGGAAATGAAAAGGTGGGACGACACAATTGTGCGCACCAGGGCACTGATGGAGGAAGAGGAGCAGCCGGAGGAAAGGGACATGGAGCCTGCAAGGCCCAATCCCAAGGCGGCGGTAGCTTTAGGAGAGCAGCTCTTTGCAAGCTTCGGCGAGCAGATGTTGGCTGTGTACAGGGCGGCAGCGCCAGATGGCCGCATTGACCCAAGACTTACCACAAGAGCTGCCAGCGGGCTTTCCGAGAGTGTGCCTCTGACGGCGGTTTTCTGGTGCAGCAGGAGTTTGTCACCGAGCTTTTAAAGCGTACCTATGAGACGGGGGTTCTTGCTTCAAGAGTCAGTAAGATTCCGCTTTCCACTAATGCTAACGGGCTGAAAATCAATGGCGTGGACGAATCCAGCAGGGCGAACGGCGCCCGCTGGGGCGGCATTCAGACCTACTGGGAAAATGAAGCCGACCAGCTTATCGCGTCAAAGCCCAAATTTAGGGTGATGGATTTGTCCCTTAAAAAATTGACCGGCTTTTGCTACGCAACTGATGAACTCTTACAGGATGCGGCAGCCCTTGAGAGTGTGCTCCGTCAGGGCTTTGCGGAGGAATTCGGCTTTAAGATAGACGATGCCATCCTGACAGGTACCGGTACCGGGCAGCCCCTTGGCATTCTGAATAGCGATGCCTTGGTGAAGGTACCGAAGGAAAGCGGGCAGACTGAGCTCTTAAAAGTAGACAACCTATTCAACATGTGGTCAAGATTCTGGGGCAGAAGTAGGACAAATGCTGTGTGGTATATCAATCAGGAGATTGAGCCGCTCTTATTTACAGTGAAAATCGGTGATGTGCCGGTATATATCCCGGCAGGTGGACTTTCGGAAGCACCTTATGCGACACTGATAAATGCGGTTTGAGGAGGCATTATTCGCTCACCTTAAGGCTTTTACAGGGTTGAAGAGCCTTGTGGATGAAAGGATTTACCCGCTTATCCTGCCGCAGAAGGCTGTTCTTCCGGCTGTAACCTATCAGAAAATTTCAGGAGAAAGGCTGCATAAGCTGCAGGGAGATACAGGCTTTACAAGGCCGGTATACCAGCTGTCCTGCTGGGCGGAAAATTATGCCCAGTGCAAGGCTGCTGCCGAGCAGGTCAGGCTTTGCTGCAGAACCCATTCAGGACTTATGGGCGGTACAGATGGTGTCGCTGTTGGTGCAGTGCTGCTGGAGGGTGAAGCAGAGGGCTATGAGTCTGACACAGGCACGTTCTACATCAATATGGACTTTCAGTTTTATTATTCAGAGCAGGTTTAAAGGAGGTTGATAACAATGGCATTACAGGAAAAAGTGGAAAGCTTATGGTGGGAACCAGCAATGTTACTGAGATAAAGAACTGGTCGTTGGACCTAGGACTGGACACAATAGAAACTACAGCGTTGGGGGATGAATGGAAAAACTTCATCGCCGGACTCAAGGAGTGGTCGGCAAGCGCAGAAGGCAGCTGGAATGTAGCTGTGGATGCACAAGGACAGAAGGCTCTGCAGGATGCCTATTTGAGCGGTGCGACAGTAAGCCTTAAGCTTTATGTAGATGCGGCTCACTATTATAGCGGCGAAGCGTTTATTTCTTCCTTTTATACCGATGCGACAGCTTCCAAACAGCGGTATGAGGGTTTTGGCATTATCAATTCCGACAGCCTTGAAGCGGCAGTGAATGATGTAATTAATGAAACAATTGAGATACAGGGAGTTGGAGAATTATTTTTCAGAGAAGGATAAAATAAGTATTGGCACTGACGTTGCGTCACCCTTTATACTGGCTTTGGGAGGTGAGTGAATGGCATATACAGTAAAACAGGTTTCTGAAATGACAGGCGTAACAATAAGGGCACTGAGGTTTTACGACAGGATTGGGTTATTGAAGCCTGCAGGTATGACCGAAGCAGGTTACCGGTTATATGATGACGGCAATATAGAACTTTTACAGCAAATCATGTTTCTGAGGGAACTGGACTTTTCCCTGGAGCAAATAAAGGATATCGTAACGAGTTCACAATATGACCGGAAGCAGGCTCTCATTAAGCAGGCAGAGCTGTTGAACCAGAAAGCTGAGAGGCTGAAATCTTTGGCTGAACTTGCCATAAAAACCTCAAAAACCATTGAAGGAAGTGTCAATATGGACAAGAAAGAGATGTTCAAGGAGTTTGATATGAGCCGGATAATTGAACACAAAAACAAATATGCCGAGGAAGTAAAACAGCGTTGGGGCGAAACCGACGCATACAAAGAATCACAGGCCAAAACATCGAGATATACAGAAGAGGATTGGAAAAGAATTCATGAGATTCAGCAATCGAATATTGAAAAGATGGCTGAATTATTCAAACAGGGTGTATCTCCTGAAAGCGATGAGATGCAAAGACTGGTTAAGGAAAGCCAGCAAATCATCACCGACAATTTTTATAATTGTACCCTGGATATTCTGAGTGGTTTGGGAGAGATGTATGTTGCAGATGAGCGTTTTAAAGCTAATTATGACAAATATGCAGATGGTCTGGCTGTTTTTGTGAATGATGCGATTCAGTACTACTGTATTAATAACACAAAATAAGCTTAATAAAATTATTCATGACGTCCGATTCTTATCGGGCGTTTTTTGTTGGAATGGAGGGATAAAAAAATGGCAAAGCAGAGCGTAACGATTGAACTGGACAGGCTGAGAAACTTAAGATACGGGATGAACGCGCTTGTAAAAATTGAGGAAATGGTTGGCAGGCCCATCAGCAAACTCGACCTTGAGAACATCAGTATCAAGGACCTGCGTACCATCATTTATGCCGGTCTGTTTCACGAGGACAAAAACCTGTCCTCTGAAAAGGTAGGAGAACTGATTGACGAGTTTTCGATATCAACACCGTAGCTGAGAAGCTGGGTGAAGCCATGACAGAGGCTTTCGGGAGGTAAAAAACGCCAAGAGGGCGGCAGCAAAGGCGGAGAAGACTGGGACTGGGACAGGCCTCTTCAGCACTGCTGTCGGCCCTCTTGGCTTAAAGCCCTGGGAGTTCTGGGAACTGACGCCGCATGAGTTTAACCTTATGGTGGAGGGTCATGCGGATAAGGAAACAAAGAGGCTACAGGAGTTTTTGTATATGGCTTTGCACATCGAAGCCTTAGCAAGGCAGAAGAAGCTGCCCAGGCTGGAAACAGTGCTGAAGCCAAGATACAGAAGGAAGCCTGAACAAGTCAAACCAAGATCCAGGCCCTCGGTCCCTTTATCCAGGCGGTTATCAATGCAGTAAATATCGTGGTGAATATTATCGGTTTGATTATCGCTCTCTTGCGCGGCGATTGGAGCACAGCCTGGGAGTTTATGCAAAATGGGAGGATACTGGTTTCCCCTTTACACCGCTTGCCGGTGTGAGCTTTGCATATCCAAATATGGCGGTGGATAGTACCGGTGCCGTCCATGTAGTCGCCAATGATAACACTAACAATAAAATTAAATATTGCGTTTATGCTTCTGATGCGTGGAGCCCGGTTGAAACCTTGCCAGCCTTGCCAGGGAGCTATGTGGAAGCTGACATTATCGTGCTTATAGATAGCAACGATAAGCCTCATGTAGTTTTTTTACTTGCCCTCCGGATCAAACAGAGTTAACCTGCATGACCTGAAGGGGGGTCAAAGCATTGAAAAGAAGGAAGCTGAAGGTTATATGCCTGGGATGCACTATTCTATCAGATTTTTTCTTTATCATATAACAGTGTTATGTTACAATATCAAAGTACAATTATTGCAAAATAAGCTAATAAACTAAATTACAACGAAACAATGTTATGAAATATTAATTTTGTATCTAGAAAAAAAGATTGGAGGAAAGAATTATGGAAAATCAAAAAAGATACGACTTGATAATCTCAGGAGTAGGCAGTGCATCGGGAGGCGCTTTTAACAATGTTCTTATTAACGGTCAGGGAAAAATCAACGGAGATGTAGACTGCAGCGACTTTATAATAAGTGGAGTAGGAAGCGTGGAAGGCAGCGTGAAAACTAAAACAGGAAAAATCAGTGGGAAGTGCGGAATTAAAGGCGATTTGCAATCAGATGAATTTAAAGTCAACGGTCATGCAAATATCGGCGGCAATGTAGAAGTTGAAAAAGCCAGATTTGAAGGTGTGGTTAGCATTAATGGCAGTGCTACTTGCAATAAAGTTTTCTCGTGCCTGTTTGGTGGTTAACGATTTGAAGGTGTGGTTAGCATTAATGGCAGTGCTACCGCTGAGACTGTTGAGGGTGAGGTGCATCAAGGAGAAGCCTTGATGATGGAAGCTAATATTGATGATATGAACCCGGAATTTTATGATTACTTGATCAACAAGTTTCTTCAAGCCGGAGCGATGGATGTTTTCTTGCGGAAAATCCAGATGAAAAAAAACCGGCCTGGTATTGTTTTAAGTTTATTAATTCATCCCGGTCAATTGGAAAAGTTCTATCATCAGGTGTTTGCCGAAACCACTTCAATCGGAGTCAGGGTTTATCCAGTGACCAAGTATATGCTGCCTTATGAAATAATTACTGTGCAAACCAAACTAGGTCCAGCTAAGGTGAAAGTGGCCCGTCATCAGGATAACCTGCGTAATGTGGCCCCAGAATATGAGGATTGTCGTAAAATTGCAGAAGAGCTTCAAATGCCACTCAAAGAAGTTTACGATACTATCAAATACGAAGCTTATCACCAGTTAGGACAAAAAGATCGTACTACTTTGTCACCTACCAACCGGAGTAAGGGAGATTCTAGAACTGAGACGTTGGTAGAAAAGACCGTAATTAGAAAGGAGTAATTACTATGAATAGATTGGTTAAAGTATCCACAAAAGAAGATATTTTTCTAAAATATAGAGAAACCCCGATTGGGCGTCTTTTAGAATATCATAATCTTAATCGTGAATTCGATTCATACGCAAAAGCCGAGTTGTTAATTGGAATGTGTATGGATAATCGTAAACATCTTCATATTCCCGATAATTTTGCGTATATCATTCGGAGTGGTGGGGGAAATTTACGCTATAGTGAGTTTAAAATATCGTATGCTGTTGCTATTGGGGGAGTAAAGGCGATAGCTTTAATAGGACACAATAATTGTGGTATGGTAAACCTTTTTTCTAAAAAAGAACAATTTATAAAAGGACTAGTTGAACGTGGAGGATGGAATCAGGAATCGGCCGAAGAGCACTTTAGGAATTTTGCTCCAATGTTCGAAATCGAAAATGAAATAGATTTCGTATTAAGTGAAGCTAGAAGATTACAAGCCAAGTATCCTAAAATATTAGTTGCACCATTATTCTATAAAATAGAAGATAATCAAATTTATCTTATTAAAGAATCTTAGTTGAGAAGTAAATGCGGTCAACAGCAACCTTAGGCTTAGACTATTCACGCCCGTGGTTTTCCTTTTCAACATATGCTGTCATCTTACCGGAAGAGCTAGGATAATAGATTCTCAGGTAATCTTGTGACCATTCTGCATGTAATCATATATTGAAGTAAGTCAGTCCGTGTAATCTTAAATAACTGCTGTAAGGGGAGTCGCGAGCGGGAGCGATGCCGTGGATAGGGTCGACAATCGGTTCGATGTAAACCCGGCCTATCACGAATCAACGAAAGTTGCGAGACCTTGCCCAATTACGAAGATTCAGGGACCGGACAACATCTTTGAGGCAAGTGTCACCATGTATATTCGTTTAACATGGCAATACACCGAGGACGGTATTTTGCTGCGGAATATCGGAGAGTATGACAAGACTCTAAAGAACCCGTAAGAATTAACATTGTTATAGTACCTCTGTAACTGTCAAGGTAAACTCTGTTGTGGTTTCTGCCGGTTTTATCCTTAAGAATTGTGGCGGCGTGGTGGTATTTGAAGCCCCTCTAGAACTGGACGATGAGGTAACAGTCAGCGGGAAGTATCTGATGGTTGCACAGCATGGCGGCTTCTTCAATTGGTCAGCTGAACTGGAACTGGATACTTTGTCCATAACCACCTTTCAAAGGCAGGCTGGAAGGAAAACCTGCCGACGGTCAAAGGGTTTACAGCCAGCGCGGAGAGCTATGGGGCGATGAGGAGTTTTTTGCAGGGCCGGGCAAGGAGGTGGTCATTTGCCCTGTATACCGCGACAGCTTTCAAGCAAAGGAAGCAGTGGAGGACTTGAAGCGTCTTGACCACAGTCAGCGGTTGCAGGTGCTGAAAGCCATAGACAAAGCTTCAGGCAACCCCTTGCCGCAGAACGAAGGGGGATACGGCAAACCTCTGGGAAACAGGAACAGCACAAGAATTGCGGGTTACCTTAAGATCAAGATGAAAAGGCTTGGCCTTTGAGCGGTGTATAACTGGTCAGGGAAAAGGATGTCCTGAAGGTTATTGTAATATCTGCAAGGGCAGATTACGAGGTTTACCTTTTGGCATGAAAAGAACAGATAAATAGCAGGAAATGAACGATGAAACGCCCGGAAAATCGGGCGTTTTTACGTGCGGCGTGCCCAGCCAAGCACGCATTGTCTAACCGGTGAAAGTCCGGTCAGGGTAAGCGCCAAGGCGCCCTGTAGCTAGGATGTATGCGTACGGAGAAATCTTTGCGTAGAAGCGCATCGACAAAAGTACCTTTCAGAGAAAGGGCAAGCAAGTTGCCAGATCGTAACATTAAGTGAATCTTGCCGCGTCGTCAAAAAGGCCTCGCAAGAGGGAAAAGGAGGAGCCGAGTCTCGCGCATATGGACGAAGGCCATGGAAGATGTAAGGAACTTGGAGCAGCATCGAAGAACCTCCCGGCGTAGAGAGAGCGGTATGGTAACAAAGATAATGCAGTGAACTGGGGAGACCCTCCCCTGCACAAGGAAACTTGTAAAGAGGAAACCTATAAGCCTAAAAGTGAAATGGTTGTCCTGCAGGAAGGGAGTCGGAGGAGGTAATAGTACCGAGGAAGGCGGGACAACACAACCTGCCGGAGGGAAGGCGGGGTCATTTCGCCGTTATTAGCGAATATATATCTCAATTATTTTGATACCTTGTGGGAAAAACATGGAACAGGATTAGGAGAACTAACGCGATACGCCGATGCTCTTGTGATTGTCTGCAAAACTAGGAAGGATGCACTGCGGGCATTTCAGTTAATGCACAAGATTATGGCAAGGTTAGAACTAACCGTTCACCCAACAAAAACAAGACTTGTCGGGCTATGGACGGGAGAAAAAGGCTTTGACTTTCTAGGGATGCACCATCGACACGCCAAAGCAGAGACATCTCAAGGAAAAGCATATTATACCACCCAGCAATGGCTAACGCCGAAGGCAGAGCAGCACATCCGAGATGTAATTAAGGAGCGATTAGCTCCGCCGGCAGCGCGAGTGCAATCACTGAAGTCCCATATTGAATATCTAAATCCTAAAATACGTGGATGGAAGAATTATTATGGAACTCCATACAGCACAAAGAAAATGACCAAATTGGATTGGTATATTCTTCAGCGATTTACTCGCTGGTACGCCAAGAAAACAAAAAGGCGCAAAGCGTTCAGCGCCCTGCGTCAAGTCTCTGAGATGTTAGAAAAGCATGGACTGTTAAAACTTGCATAATCGAAAGCTCATGGATGACGAACATCGGAAAGCCGTATGAGGGAAAACCTCACGTACGGTTTGATGAGGAGGGGCTGAAATTTTCAGCTCTTCACTCTACCCCCACAGTTGCACAATCTAAGTAGTTAAAATCTATCCGGCAACTTTACCTTTTTAAGTGCCGTAGCCGAAGCAAAGGTCCTAACTTTTCCTCAAAAGAAGGAGTCACCCTTGAAGTCAAAAGAAACGGGGGTGGCGGCGGAATTGGCAAAAAGTGTTTATGCCCACATTATTTGGCGGACACTTGATAACCTTCAGTGGCGGTTGCATGCCCTGACATAAATATCGATAAAAAAACGAGCTTCACACAATAACGCAGAAGCAATACTTGTTTGGTGCTATCAATGTTTGCTAAAAGTTGGTTAGAGCAGGTTGTTATGCATCAGTTGTATATTGTTAAATTTATGGTACGATTGATCTTACAAGAATAGAGTAATTGGAGGGGGTACTCAATGAACTCTGTTTTAAAAAAGTTAGGGTTAACAACGCAAAACCCGGTTTTAATATTAAATGCACCAGATGAATATAAAGATGTTTTGTCTGAAATAACAGCAGAAATTCACACAACGATAAATGGAAAATATAAATTTATTCAAGTCTTTCAAATAGATTTATACAAGACCAAAAGCATAGCAAAGGATTTAATTGAGGCATTAGAAACCGATGGGCATTTATGGCTTTGCTACCCAAAGGGGACTTCAAAAAAGTATAAATCTGACATCAATAGAGAAAAGGCTTGGGACATTTTTGCAGCCTATGAATTTGAACCTGTGACTCAGATATCTATTGACGATAATTGGTCAGCAATACGTTATAGACATGTAGACCATATTAAAACAATGAAAAGAAAAACTGCTGCTTCCGAAAAAGGTAAGGAAAGAATAAAAAGCAAGGAGAGCTGTAAATAAGTATTTACTTATTTCAGCTTGTAGACAAAACCCGCATGTATTATTTCGCTCTGGACAAGCTCCTACGCCGTTGACCTTTGGCAAAGCCGCCAGCCTTGAGGAAACCAGTCCCGCTCCATAATACATGCGGACTGATAATAGTTAAGTGAGGTGGGCTTAAGTGGAGAAAGGAAGCGAAGGCTTTAAGATGAGTGAAAAAGCATTTGACTATAAAAAGGAATACAAAGACTTATATATGCCAAAGGACAAGCCGGTATTAATTGAGATTCCGTCT
>JAVLUO010000020.1 GCA_031628995.1 Bacillota bacterium LX-D
CCGAAGTAAATAGTAAACTATTTCCTTCGGTCCGTTCGACTTGCATGTGTTAGGCACGCCGCCAGCGTTCGTCCTGAGCCAGGATCAAACTCTCCATTAAATGCTTTATGGCTGCTAGTTGTCGGCTGTTAGTTACACAGCCTCCTAGCTTAACTTCCTTGTGTTTGATCGGCTCCTCGTTGTTTCTACTGACGAGTTTTCCGATTGCTTTTTTTGCTGTTAGTTTTTGTCCTATCAACTAAATACTAAAAACTAACAACTGTTTCTTAGAATCGGGCATGTTCCTTTACCACTGTTCAGTTCTCAAAGACCAGCTCCGCTCGGGCTTTTACCCCCGCGCGACAAATCTTATCTTACCATGTCGCGCCCTTTTTGTCAACTGCTTTTTTTCACGATGTCTATAAGTTGCTCTAAATTGCAATATTTAATGTCCGAATTATAGTAAAACCTAATATTGTTGAGTTATGCTCCCGCCTAAGCTTGCGGTTAAAAGGAACGCTTTTTTACTAAAAATATTTTACTTTTCCATATATGAAAGGGAGCGACCCCTAAGTTTTACTTATGGCTCGCTCCCTTTCGCGGCACTACCAGTTAGTACTCATTTATCCTCCAGCAGCGGCTTACACTTGCGCATATCAGAATTTCTTATTGCCTTTTTCACCCACAATTGTATCAAGGCAGTTTTTTATCTTGTCGTTTTCGATATCGCCGCAAATTATTATTACAATACTATCTTCAATTTTAATGCAGCAGTTACACTCCTTTTCCTTTTCCTTTAACTTTTCATGTTCCAATGTCATTTACTCCTTTCACATTGATTTAGTTAACCACCAGTGGTCTAATACATCTTATGATATGCAAGCGAAGCTGGTTCTTTTTTTTTGCTAATTTTTCCGTATTTTGTCTGATGATTTTGATTTTTAACAAAGTCTAAATTAACCAAATTACTAAACTATATATTTAGCAGCAATTTTATGCGGTACTCTCCAAAATAAAAACTAAAGCACCTGACCAGCAGGTGCCATTAATTTTTTATTCTTCTCTTGGCTTCATTGTCGGGAATAAAAGCACATCCCTAATAGAAGCCGCATCGCTAAGCAGCATGATCAGACGGTCAACTCCTATCCCAAGTCCGCCTGCCGGCGGCATACCATACTCTAAAGCCCTGATAAAATCTTCATCCATAGGATGGGCTTCCTCGTCGCCGGCAGCCTTTTGTTTAACCTGGGCTACAAACCGCTCTTTTTGATCAATTGGGTCGTTGAGCTCGGAAAAAGCATTAGCCAATTCACGGCAGGCAATAAATGCCTCGAACCTGTAGGTAAATTCAGGATTATCCTTTTTGGGCTTGGCTAATGGTGAGATTTCCAAAGGATAATCAATAATAAAATGAGGCTGCTGCAAATGAGGCTCAACATATGTTTCGAACATTTCATTGATAATTTTACCTTTAGTTCGATTGTTTTTCACGTCTATATTAAATTTTTCCCCGATTGCCACAGCTTCGGCATCGGTTTGCACAGTGGTAAAGTCTACGTCAGTGTACTTTTTAATTGCATCCAGCATAGTAATTCTGGGCCACGGGGGAGTTAAGTCCAGCACTTCACCCTGGTACGTAATTTCGGTAGTCCCTAATGCCTCCTGGGCCACATGCGCTACCAGTTCCTCCGTAAGTGCCATCATATCTTCATAATCCGCATAAGCCTGATATAACTCCATCATGGTAAATTCCGGATTATGCCGGGTTGAAATACCCTCGTTGCGGAACACCCTGCCAATTTCATAGACCCGCTCCAAGCCCCCGACCAGCAGCCGTTTGAGATGTAATTCCAATGCAATCCGCATATAAAGGTCAATATCCAGAGCATTGTGGTGGGTAATAAATGGCCTAGCAGCTGCACCGCCGGCAATTGTGTGTAATACCGGCGTTTCCACTTCTAGAAAGCCCCTGCTATCTAAATAATTCCGCATTGACCTGATAATTTTACTGCGTAAAACAAAATCTTTTTTTACCTCTGGGTTAACGATCAAATCAACGTAGCGCTGACGGTAACGAGTTTCCACATCTTTTAAACCATGCCACTTTTCAGGCAGTGGACGTAGGGACTTAGTCAACAAAGTAACTTCTTGCGCCGAAACTGATATTTCCCCCATTTTGGTTCTAAACACAGTACCCTTAACACCAATAATATCTCCAATGTCAAGTTTCGTGAATAATTCATAATTACTCTCGCCAACATTGTCAAGGCGGACGTAAATTTGAATACGACCAGATAAATCCTGAATATGGGCAAAGCTAGCCTTACCATGACCCCTTTTTGCCATTATCCTTCCGGCGATAGAAACATTTTGATTCTCCAGTTGTTCAAAGTTTGTAATAATTTCATCCGCCATATGGGTTCGCTCAAATCGTTCTCCAAAAGGATCAATATCTTGTTCTCTAAGTTCCTCCATTTTTTGACGACGTACTCGCATAAGTTCATTTAATTCGTTTAATTCGTTTAATTCAGCATCCACTCTACTATTCCTCCAATTTAAAAAACCCTTACTAATAAAATTATAAATTATTTAATCTAGAAGAGCATATCCCTAAATTTAAAGAAGTTTTAATTGCCTTTTTTTATATCTAAAATTTTGTATTTTAAAACCCCTGCGGGAACATTTACCTCAACTGTTGTGCCAATTTTTTGCCCTAGAATTGCTTTACCTACCGGAGATTCGTTAGAAATTTTAAAGTTTGCCGGATCAGCCTCCATAGAGCCAACAATTACATACTCTAATTCATCGCCATACTCTAAATCTTTAATTAATACCTTGGAACCCAATGATACAACATCCGTTGCAACTTCATTATCGTCAATAACTCTTGCATTGCGTAGCTTTTTTTCTAGAGTTAGAATCTTGCCTTCGATGAAAGCCTGCTCATTTTTGGCATCCTCGTACTCGGAGTTTTCACTAATGTCCCCAAAATCAATGGCCTGTCTAATTCTCTCAGCTACCTCACGTCTTTTAACAGATTTAAGGTTTTCCAGTTCCTCTTCTAATTTTTTTAAACCCTCAACAGTTAAGATTACTTCCTTTTCAGGCATTATTTTACCGCTCCTTATCAGCTTAATATAATTATATATATTATATATAAGTTTAAAAATGTGTTAAAAATCACCACTAGTACTATAACAAGCACTGTCAACTTTTAAGGTTAACCCTAAAAGCTAAGCAGTGCTTGTTTGAAAGCACATCAATTTAGATTGGACAGTTATTAAATAATTATCATTATTTATAACTACCTAATAACTATCATACTAATAAATATTATACTAAACAAACAATATTTAAAGTAGAGTGTACCCATTTTGGAAAGGGACTACTCTACTTTTAACAAACCGAATTTATCTTTAAAAGCTATTATAAAGACGTTAACAAATTTTGTCAAGTCCTTTAATCCAAATACTTACAGTGCTATCTTCTTAGCCAAAGCTCTTTCCCGAATCTTTTCAATTTGACTTACATCAACTGGTCTTTCAAAACTTCTAAAACCAGCCAATTTAAAGCCATGTTTTTTAGCCAAGCGGCCAATTTCCTCGACTTGTTCAACGGTTAGGTTCCTGCCTAAAGTATAGCTTTCGAATTTGCCTTCTAAAGCTAAAACCATAGTTTCAGCCATACAAGCCAACGCTAATTTAGGGGGATAACCAAAATTAAAGTTAAAACAAACATCTCCTGGAACTTCCACCATACCACCTTCTATGACTAAGACATCATCTCTTTTTTCAGCAACCCTTTTAGATACATCTCTAGGCCTGGCAACATCACACACAACTGCTCCGCTTTTTAAATATCCCGGCTCGATTACAGTTTCAGCAGATGAAGTTACTGTAATGACAATATCAGCTTTACATAAGGCCTGTTGAATATTAGTTGTAATTCCCACGGCTAGCCCTGATTCTACCAAAATTTGCCGAGCTAGGTTTTCTAATCTCTGCTTGTTCCTGGCAGCTAAAGTAATGTATCTAGCTTCTTTAGCCATAATCCGAGCACAAATTGCCCCAATTGCTCCAGTAGCACCAACTATTAATATTTCTGCATTAGCTAAATCTATACCCATAATTTCAGCAGCTTTTCTCGTACCCTCTAAAGCTGTAAACACAGTATAACTATTCCCTGTAGTTACAGGTATATGCAAATTTTTAGCTACAGTAATCCCTGCATCCCCCACAACAGATGTCATAGCCCCAAGTCCTAAAATTTGCGCACCAAGCTTTTCAGCCATCCTACCTGCGGAAATAATTTTTTGCAATACATATTTTTCCGGCAGTTTTAGCATTTGACGGGTAGTTAAGGGGCAAGCTACAAAATACCCTTCTGCCTCGGCATATTTTGATTTAATTCCAGAGATATGGGAGGTTTTTACAGGAGGAGAAAACTTAAATAAATTTTCTAAAAGCCTGTCTGGAATTTTTTCCGCTATCGGAAACTTTCTTGCAAAGTCATGGACATCTAGAGGATGTATCATAAAAGAAAACTTATTCATACCTAGGCCTCCCACATTTTATAACATCTGCACTCTTGGCTTAAATTCCATCTGATCCAACAAACTTTCATACTCGGCCGGAGTCATTTCTTCTGGATTTTTTTTAGCTAAAGCAACGAGCAATGCCTCCATTACATTTGTTCCAAAAGACCTTCCTTTAAGCTCTGGTGTAGTTGTAATAAGTTGTTTTACACCTCTATCTTTTAATAAAGAAACATCGTTATTTGTTACAGTATTAGTTATGATTACCTTACCATCAAGCCTTTCCGGCATATATCTTTTGATAAAATGAAAATCCCCAGCTATGACATCAGCCTCTAAGTAATATTTACTATGTCGGGGTTTAAAACTTTCCTGTTTATTTCCTGTTGGGTAGAGGTATTTAAAAGGAAGCTGACAAGCTATTGGAGCTATGATTCTAGCCACCCGCTGAAGATTTTTTAAAGATCTTATAGGAACAGGCAGGCCAATAGCAAATATTAAATCCCCACAAGTCAATTTAGCACCATACTTGCTTAAAGCCTCCGCCATCCCAAATCTATCTACTCCACAGACCATTAAAACTTTAGTATTTTCAAATACCATTCCCAATTGCTGCTGTAAATATGTAATAACTTTTCTTTCCAATGTGTTTTTTAAACCACTGCCATCTACAATAGGTGTTTTTTTAGCCGCCCTGGCAATTTTCGCAGCCTCCCTGATAATATATCTTTTATTGCCAGCATATAAGTAGAGATCCGTCCCCCCCAGGCCGAAGGCTGCTACTTTTCCATCTAGCTCTTTGATCATATCCACGGCTTTTGCCATATCGCCATCGGTCCCTCTTCTTTCAATTAAAAAGTTTTCACCCAAAACTTCCAGCTCAACTTGGTGATCCCTTTTTGAAGAACCTAGACTGATACTGATAACCCTTTTCATTTGTGACCTCCTTAGTTGGAGAATTATTGCCGCACTAATCTAATCATCTCGCGGAGTTCTTCCGGATCAACATAGACATCCCGTTTAATAGGTGACTTACCAATTTCTATGCCAATAATTTCCTTATCAAATAGCGCTTGACAAAGCTTAATACGGTAATTTGAACCAATAACAAAAATTATGTCATAATTTTTGACTTTTGCAATTATATCCATAGTATCATTTACTATTTGTTGCCCACTTTTTTCACTTATAAACTTTAATCGTTCTTTTTCCGTCATTAATAAATAAAACTCTACGCCCTCTTCTTTGAGAAGCTCTTCTATTTCCTTAACATTTCCTACGGGAAAACCGACTAAAGCTACTCTCCCGCCTCTTCTGACTTCACCGATGCTTTCTAATCGAGAGATAAGAGTTCTATCGATATTTAAACGGTTAGCTATTTCCTGCTGAGAAAAACCTTGCAAACGCAAATTTAAAACTGCGTTAACTGTATCAATAATTTTTTCTCGATCAATTAATTTATCCCCAATGCGTACAATATCCATTTTTCGATCCGCTCCCTGTGCACACTGTGTGCACATCTAAATTTTAGCAAAATATTTAAATGCAAGCAAGTTATGGACAAGTAGGGCAACTGATTTTTATTAGTCATAACTCGACAAGTTAAATCGAGTAGGAGCTGAATAATTATTTTATTCAGCGTCCTCTCTTCTGAGTATACATCCACAGCTTATTTGTCAGACCCCCCAGGTGAGAGCGCTTACTTTCGCTCCATCTATCTGCTATATTTACACCGCTCACTTCGGATAGTTTTGGGCTTCGTTTGTGTGGCAAACTCACCCACGAGCATATGCCTTCTATGTAGTTCGTGTTCCTCAGACCAGAGCTTTACCGCCGGCTTCCTTCAGATTCCACCTCACGATGGACACCCTTGTCTTAGGCTAACAGTTGGCACTATCAACCCCCGTATGGGACTTTCACCGACAAGCAAGGGCTCATGCCGGGCGCACCACAAAAAAACACTTTGGAGCAAAAATAGCTCAAAGTGCTTTATTATTCTAAAATATTTTGCAAAAATTTTTTTACACTACTAAATTCATCTAACCGGTTAATCTTTTCCCTTATTCTTGCAGCATTGGGGCCACCCTTAACATACCAGGCTATATGTTTACGCATTTCCTTAACTCCAATTGCTTCTCCTTTAAAAGCAACGACTAGTTCTAAATGGCGTATAGCCGTAGTAATTCTTTCTTCCCAGGATGGTTCCGGCAGCAATTTACCATCTAGAAAGGCAATTGTACGGCTAAAGAGCCAAGGATTACCAAAGCTTCCTCTAGCAATCATTACTCCTGCACAATTTGTTTTTTTCATCATTTCTTGCGCATCTAGAGGTTCAAAAATATCCCCATTTCCGATAACAGGTATCTTAACTGCCTGGACTACCTGACTAATAATGTCCCAATCAGCCTTGCCTGAATAAAGCTGGTCCCTTGTCCGGCCATGGATGGTAATGCACTGAGCCCCGGCAGCCTCTAAACCCTGAGCAAATACTACTGCATTTTGTTCTTGATCGTTCCAACCTTTACGTATTTTTACGGTAACAGGAATATCTACACTTTTTACTACACTCTCAACAATTTGGAAAGCAAGTTCCGGCTTGCGCATTAATGCTGCCCCTTCTCCATTCCTCACAATTTTAGGGGTTGGGCAACCCATGTTAATATCTATTATAGCAGCACCGCTCCTGGCAACAATTTGGGCAGCCTTAGCCATAATTTCCGGTTCTGAGCCAAAGATTTGAACTGCTATGGGGTATTTTTCACCTTCCAAATCTAACAGTTGATAAGTTTTAGGATTATTGAAAAGGAGTGCTTTATCACTAATCATTTCTGTAAAGACTAAATGACAGCCATGCTCTTTAGCTAACAAGCGAAATGCTTTATCACTTACCCCAGCTATAGGAGCGGAAATAACATTTGGTTGTACCTTTAGTGCACCGATTTGCAACTTCTAGCACCTCATTGTTGATTACGTTGGTAAATAATAATAAGACCATCCAGGGTCAAAAGCTGGTCTACATGATCAATATATTTTGTCTCTTCGGAAAACAATGAAGCTAATCCCCCAGTTGCTACCACAAATGCCTGTCCACCCAGTTCTTTTTTCATCTTTTTTACTATGCCCTCAATTTGACCTAAGTAGCCATAAATAATCCCGGATTGCATGCAGACTATAGTGCTTTTGCCAATGACATTTTTAGGCTTGATTAATTCTATTTTAGGCAGTTTAGCTGCATGCTGAAATAATGCTTCTGCCGAAATGCCAATCCCAGGTGCAATAGCTCCACCTAAATATTCTCCTTTAGCGGAAATAGCGTCGTAGGTTGTTGCTGTACCAAAATCCACAACAATACATGGTCCTCCATATTTAGCGTAAGCAGCTACAGCATTGACGATCCTATCAGCCCCTACCTCTTTTGGATTATCAAAAATAATGGGTATGCCAGTCTTTACACCAGGCCCTATCAGCAAAGGAACTATACCTAAGTACTTTTTAAAAGTATTTTCCAATACATTGTTTAAAGGAGGAACAACAGATGCCAGGACCGCAGCCTTAATTTCTTTAAAATTAAAACCATTGGCTAAAAATAATTGCTGCAAGAGTATCCCGTATTCATCTGAAGTTTTTAAACGGTCTGTAGATATTCTCCAATGAGAAACTATTTTATTATCCTTATAAATACCTAAAACGATATTTGTATTGCCAATATCACATAGTAAGAGCATTTCATTCACCATCACTTTATGTATTTTGCTAAAGCTTTAATGACAAAAGAAACTATTAAGATAGCTAAAACCATTTCCGGCAGCCCATGAGTTATAACGACTACAGATGCAACCTTCCAGGACGGTAGGTAGCCCCTTAAGACAGCTAGACTTAAAACCCCTATAGTATTTGTTGCCGTTCCAGCTGCAGCAGCCAAAGCCCCCCCAAGTACAGGATTATTTTTAAAAGGCCGATATACTAAATAAGCAATAATACCAATCAACAACCTAGGCAAAATAGCAACGATTGGATCAGAAAAGAAAGCTGTTGCCATCATCAGGCTGTACATTCCAAAAATTAAGCCAGCAAGAAGACCTACGATAGGGCCTTCTAAAATACCACCAATAATAACAGGTATGTGCATAATGGTAGCATGCCCAGCAGGGGTCGGTACTGGGATAAAGCCTAAAGGAGTTGCACCAAGTACAACTGTTATTGCCCCTAATAAACCAGAAATGGCAACTTTCCTGGTTGCAAGACGCATACTTAACACCTCTTTTATGAATTTTTTAAGGTTACATCGCCACTATGAAATGTTTGTCGGGAACCGTCTGGTAATAGAACAATTAACCCACCCATCCTATCTAGATCCATGGCAAAACACTTAATTTTCTTTTGCCAGGTTGTGATAGTAATTTCTTGGCCAAGGGTAACATTATATTCTTTCCACAGCTTTAAGCAAAATTCAAAACCTTCATCTAAGTATTTTTCATACATTACTTCAATACCCTTTAGAATTTTTTGCAATAAGAAAATCCTGGGCAATGGCTGTCCTTTAATTTGACTGAGGGCGGAAGCTGTTTGATGAATTTCTTTTGGTAAACTATTATGGTCCATATCAACATTAATCCCTATGCCGAGGACTACATAGTTAACAATATCTGCCTCTGCTTTCACTTCTGTTAGAATTCCAGCAACTTTTTTGCCATTCCACAGCAAATCATTTGGCCATTTTATCCCAACAGGTAAATTAAAATCATTGCGCAGTACCTGAGCTATAGCCGTTACCGTCATAATTGTAAGCTGGGAGGCTTCTAAAAGGCTAATCTTGGGACGTAGTAGCAAAGAGAACCAGAGTCCTTTTCCTGCTGGGGAAACCCAATTCCTGCCCAGGCGCCCTCGTCCAGCATTCTGTTGTTCTGCAATAACTAAGAGCCCCTCCTTTGCATTTTCGTCCCCCAGCATTTTGGCTATATTATTCGTAGAGCCGACTTCAGAAAAATATCTTATTTCCTGACCTAACCATTTTGTTTCCAACCCATTTTTAATCTCTTCAGCCAGCATTTTATCGGGAATTCTCTCTAATCGATAACCGTTTTTCGAAAGTGCGGAGATTTCATAGCCTTCTTCTTGCAAAACCTTAATATGTTTCCAGACGGCTGTTCTACTTACCGCTAGCAGCTTACTTATTTCCTCTCCAGATACATATTGGCCTGGATGTTTTTTTAATAAATCGATTATCTTCTCTCGCAATTCAGCATTTTTCCTCCCTTCGTCCTTAAAGATAGTATTTAAAATTATGTAAATCTTTAAACAAAAATGCCTCCCCGACAAATGTCCGGAAGGCGTTAACTTTCCCTATCTTTGCCGTCTCAGTCTATAAAGATCTAAGCGGTACTATCAATAACTTTTCTAGTTGGTACAGCTACCATTGGTATGCCATCCATATCTTAGGATATCATTTATCTAAGCAGAAAACAAGCAAAAAATAACTTGGCTTTTGCCAAGTTATTTTTTGCTACTCGTAAATCCATTGTTCTAAGGCTTTAGGATAAGAAACCAATTCTTCAGGCCTAAAATATAAGGCTATTTCACGTTCTGCATTTTCTACTGAATCTGCTCCGTGGATAACATTTCTTCCTATATCAATTCCAAAATCTCCTCGAATAGTGCCAGGCGCTGCTTCTAAAGGATTAGTAGCACCCATTAGCGTCCGCATTGCTTTAACTACTCCTTTGCCTTCCCAAACCATGGCAACAACGGGGCCTGATGTAATAAAATCAACTAGACTACTATAAAAACTCTTACCTTGATGCTCCCGATAGTGTTCTGCAGCAATTTCCTGTGAAATTTGCAGCAACTTCAGCCCAATTAATTTATAGCCTTTACTATCAATTCTTCTGATTATTTTTCCCACAAGATTACGTTGTACCCCGTCAGGCTTAACCATAACGTAAGTTCTTTCCAAGTAAAATTCCTCCTTAACTGTAATCCCAATTACCTAAACGGAAGCTTAACTTAGGCCGCACGGGGTTCTGCCTGATTTCAATAATTTGATTCGTGTTTGATCCTTCATTTTTTTCTTCTGTATCGCCATTTTCATCCTTACCCATTAAGGCCAAAAACTCTTTTGCCTCAATAGTTTCTTTTTCAATTAATGTTTTGGCAACTAAGTGCAGCTTATCTATATGATCTTTTAAGATTTGTTTAGCTTGGCTGTAACTTTCGTCCATAATCCGACGTGCTTCTTTATCAATGGAAAAAGCGATTGCCTCACTATAGTTACGATCTCTAGCAATATCTCTTCCTAAGAAAATCTGCTCTTGTTTTCGTCCAAAAGTTAAAGGTCCTAGTTCTTCTGACATGCCATACTCAGTAATTAGTTTTCTGACCAAATCAGTTGCTCTCTCCAAATCGTTCTGAGCACCAGTACTTATTTCCTTTAATACTAAATCTTCCGCTACCCTTCCTCCCAAAAGCATAGCTACTTGATCTAACAGTTGGGACTTAGTCATAAAACTGCGGTCTTCCTTAGGTAGAAGCAATGTATAACCGCCTGCACGTCCCCGCGGTATAATAGACACTTTATGTACAGGATCAGTATGCGGCAGGTAATGTCCTACTAAAGCATGGCCACCTTCGTGATAAGCAACTAGTTTCTTTTCATAATCGCTAATCACCCTTGATTTCTTTTCAGGCCCTGCAATAACCCTCTCTACTGAGTCCTCCAATTCATCCATGCCTATTTTCTTTTTACCCCTTCTGGCAGCCAAAAGAGCTGCTTCATTAAGTAAATTCGCCAAATCCGCTCCGGTAAAACCAGGTGTCCGCCGGGCCAGAACATTTAAATCTACGGTTTCAGCAAGAGGTTTGTTCTTGCTGTGTACTCTCAAGATGGCGCTTCTTCCTGCTACATCGGGAACATCCACAACAATTTGACGATCAAAACGTCCTGGGCGAAGCAATGCTGGGTCTAAAATATCGGGTCTATTCGTAGCGGCAATAATAATAATGCCTTCATTAGCACTAAATCCATCCATTTCTACTAAGAGCTGATTAAGAGTTTGCTCTCTTTCATCATGACCCCCTCCTAATCCTGCTCCTCTTTGACGACCAACTGCATCAATTTCATCAATAAACACAATACAGGGGGAATTTTTCTTGGCTTGGTCGAATAAATCTCTTACCCGAGACGCACCTACACCAACAAACATTTCCACAAAATCAGATCCACTTATGCTGAAAAAAGGAACCCCTGCCTCACCGGCAACTGCTCTAGCCAATAAGGTTTTACCTGTGCCAGGAGGGCCGAAAAGCAATACACCTTTAGGTATTTTTGCACCTAATTCATTGAATTTTTTAGGGTTTTTTAAGAACTCAACTACTTCTTCTAATTCTTCTTTAACTTCATCGGCACCAGCCACATCTTGAAAAGTTACTCTTTTCTTCTCATCAGTATGCAATTTCGCCCTGCTCTTGCCGAATTGCATCACTCTGCTTCCACCACCTTGGGTTTGCTGCATCATAAATATGAACAAACCTACCAAAAGCAAAATAGGCAGCAAAGTACCAAACAAACTGATCCACCATGGAGGGCCAGCGGCACCTTTCGTATCAGTTTCCACTCCTTTTTCCGCCAGAAGCACAGGCAATCTGTCGTCCCGGGCAGCTTCAGTGGTAAACCGAGTCCCATTTTTTAATTCGCCGGTGATTTTATATGTATCATTGTCAGTTACTATTTTTACTTTTTTAACTTCACCTTGTTGGAAATGCTGATAAAACTCTGAAAAAATCATTTGCTTTATATCTTTTTGTGGAGGAGTTGTTAATTTAACTAACGAAACTACTATTAAGATTAACAGCAAATAAATCGCTAGGTTTTTTAAAATACGTTTCAATCATGATTCTCCTCTCGTGTAAAAGGTAACCTATAAACACAAAATTTTAAGTGCTAATAATAATCCAATATAAACTATAATAAATCCATTCTAGCATAACTGTTTTTTGTTTTCAAATTCTGCCATTAATTTTTGTTATTTCATGTAACTTTAAATACAATACTTTACGGGTGGTGGGCCTTATTTTATATCTTTCGTCAATCCTGTACCCCCCAACCCAAAGAATTTGCCCTGCTGCATCTGTAACTATTGGAATAAGTCCTCTTCTTTCCGGCTCAACTTTTAAATCAGCAAAAAAATTCTTTAACTTCTTTGTTCCTTTTAAACCTAAAGGTTTAAATACATCTCCAGACTTTCGGGTTCGTACTGTTAAAGGCAACTGAACAGCATCCAAATCTAAATAAGCTTCATTTAATGAAGCAGTCAAGTGTTGATTTCCTAAGGTCTCCCATTTTAGTTCCTTGGCTATTATTATCCATTTGTCGCCTAGCTGTGTCCGGCCGGGCACGAACAGGGAGCTTGCAAATGCTAATGTCCTAGGCTTAATTACCTTACTAATTATTATAGCAGTATCTGTTAATTTCAGTACTACCCCTCTAGGTAAACTCATTTTTTTATTAGTCCTTGTTTCTTCTAAAAACAACTCTATTCGCTGGACATATCTATAATTTAAGCTTTCTTCCCGGCCAGCTAACAATTGGTAAGCATACCTTAATATTCTGCGCCGGAGTCCTTGGTGCAATGACAAATACTTGGAATAATCCAGCACTATCTTTGTTTCAAAAACTTCTGCTAAGCTTCTAAAAGCATTGACGGAAACCTTTTCTAAATAATCATCTTCTACCCGAAGAATATTGGCCAAATTATTTAGACCTTGAGCTATATTTGGATTATAAGTTTTTAGTGTAGGAAGAAGTTCCAACCTAATTTTATTTCTAGTATGCTCGGTAGTAAAATTAGTAAAATCTGTTCTGCTTTCTAAATTATATTGCTGACAATATAATTCTATGTCACTCCTAAATAAACAAAGTAAAGGACGGATAAGCATATTTCTTTTAGGGCTCATTCCCGCTAGTCCCCTGGTCCCGCTTCCTCTTAATAAATGCAGCAAAACGGTTTCCGCTTGGTCATCTCCGTGATGTCCAACTGCGATTTTATCGGCTCTAAATTTATTAACTAAGTTATAAAAAAAAGCGTAGCGTAGTTTCCTGGCCCCCTCTTCTAACGTTAAACCTTGTTCTTTGGTATATTTAGGCACATCTCCATATCCAACAGTACAGCTTATACCCAGTGTCCTCGCAAATTGTTCAACAAATAAAGCATCTTTTTCAGCATCCTGGCCTCGAATCAGATGATTAAAATGGGCTGCATATAAAGTCAGATTATATTCATCTTTTAAGGCGGCAAGGCTATGCAAAAGCACAACGGAATCAGGTCCTCCGGAAACGCCTACAACAATTTTATCGTTTTGTTCCAATAGGTGGTGTTCACTAATAAAAGCCCTTATTTTATTCAGCATCCTCTTTTACGAACCTCTTTTAAAGCAAAACTATCTTACTATAGTATAGTTGTTTTAAACTTCGTCATTAAACAACTTTCTCCTGCTAAAAATTAAACCCATTCTCATAATTAACTAATACTTAAGAAAATATACATTAAATTAGACCAAGTCAATCTTCGCTACTAATACGCTTAAATCATCTTTCAGATTGCCTCGCACATTTGCCTTGACTTGATTTAAAATTTGATCCGCCATTTGTTCCGGTGTCCCCATTAAACCGTTTAGCAATATGGCTTTTAACCATTCCTCCTGGTTTAAAACTGTTTTATTTAACTCCAATATACCATCGGTAATCATGACCAGAATGTCGCCGGCCTGCAACCCTTCATTTACAGGTTCCAAGGGAATATCGTCTATAATTCCTGCTGGTAACGTATTGTTTTTCACAATTAAAGCTTCTCCATTACGAATAATAAACGAAGGAGCCGAACCCATTTTTAAGAATTTGGTTTCTCCACTATATCTGTCAACTACCGCTAAATCTACCGTAGCAAAAGTTTCTTCTTCCATCTGTAGTATAAGTAAGGAATTTAACATCTTAATAGCTAAGTATTGGTCAAAACCTGCCTGCAGCAGTTTTTCCAAAAGAACAAGTGCAGTTTGGCTTTCCTTGGCTGCTTTAAAACCTACCCCCATTCCATCGCTTAAGGCCAGTGCATATTTGCCATCTGGTAAATCAAAATATGTACAGCTATCGCCGCAAACCTGTTGATCCTTTGGTGCAGTTTGAGCTAATCCCGTTGTAATTTGCAAGGTCGGGCAAGGGATTAAACGCAGACGACAATGTAAATTACCTTCTAAGTTACCACAATTAGGACACTCCAGCTTTAGGGATTGTCCCAGCAATTCTGATAACATAGGTGCAATTCTATTTTCACAGGGCCTACCGCCGGTGCAAGCTGATAAGTTTAAATTAATTTCCAATCTCTCTGTTTCAGCATCTTTCCAAACTTGAACGTCCTGAATGTTAAAAGCAGCCTTATCTAAAGCATCCGCTATACAGATTTCTAGTTCTTCATAAAAAATACCATCAAATCGAAGCTCTTCAGCAGTGTTTTTTAAGACTTTGGCAGCTGCTTCTAATTGAACAGCCAAAAGGCCTTGGTTATCTCTAAGTTTTTTCCGCCAAAAAATTTCATTTTGATAAAGATCATAGAGACAGTTTACCGCCACAGTCATCTCTCCGCAGCGGAGACAGCGCCGAGATAAATCGAAAGGCAAATCCTCTATGGTTAAATTTCCTTCTTTTTCTATAAAATTCAAAGCCTCAAAAATGCTTTTATATGTGGTGTGAGAGTCTTGTTCCCAACACACAGCAGAAATAGAGCACTCGGGACAAACCATTTTCTTGACTTTACCAAATAGATCTTTGATTTTGTCTTCTTCAGCCTCTTCAACAGCTGCTGTATGTTCCAAAAAAGTATTGGCTAAACTAGCAAAAGATTTACCCGCATCAAGTAGGCGCATGCGTAGTAACTGTTCATATCTTTGGTGCTCATTTTCTTGTATAGCCCCTTGACAGTTGGGAACAGATTGTAAACGCAGCACCAGTCTTTGGGGGGTTATGCAAAGGATGAATAAAGCTAAGGCAGTTTCAGTTAAAGAATTAACTAAAGTAACGGGTTCAAGCAAATAAATTGAAAGAAACAGGTTCCCTACCAAAAAGCCTGCTCCCACGCCTAATTTATTCCATTGCATCATCGTACCGGCCAGCATTCCCGAAAAAGCGTAAATTCCAACTAAAGTGGGCACATGAACTTCTACTAAACTAGGCAAGATACCCAGCACAGAACCTAAAACGGCACCGCTTCCTCCCCCACCTATTAAGGCAGCCATTAATATTAAATATCTGCTTAAAATACTTCCTATAGAATATTTCCAGGCAAACAAATCTAAAACGCCAGCTGTGATACTTAAACAAAAAATAACTGCGCAAACCGACTCTTCCAGCGATAAACCGCTGGGAATTTTTTTCGCCTTTAGGACATTTAAACATGAAAGATAGACTAAAGTTAAGCCTGCACAGATTACCGCTTCAACAAAAATTGTCATCATATTATATAGAACAAAAGAGTTAAGGGCCATCCAAGCTGTTTTAACAGTAACGGCAAAAATAAAGACGGCCGTAGGGAGTATAATCCATCTTTTTGTGAAATTAATGGGAAAAAGCAACTGCCAAAATGCAAATATACAAAATAAAGTAATATTAATTGCAAGTTCCAATCCTTGATGGACAAATAACTGACCAATTAGATTAGCTATTAGCATAGGCCATAAATATTTTCGGTAGCTGGTTACTACTGCCCCATAAAAAGGCAGTGCAAATGGCGAAATGTTACCAATTAACTGTGCTCTACTTAATATTAAGCTAATACCAAAAATAAAAATACTTTCTATAGAAAGCCGGCTAAACCAAGAAGCGGATTTTGACAAGATGCTGCAGCTCTTTACTTTAAAGTCCTCGTCAGCTGGATTGTTTGACGTATCAACAAACTGGGCTTGCTGTGTTCGTTGGTATGTGTAAAATTTATAATCTCCCTGCACTTTACTGCCACCTCTTTAATTATTTAGGAAAATTTTTACAGAATTACACAGACCATTATAGTACAAGGAAAATGAAATCTTTGTAGCATTTAGCCATAAATTCAAGAAACTTTTCGACATAATCGAGTAGGAGCTGAATAATTAATTAATTCAGCGTCCTCTCACACCACCGTACGTACCGTTCGGTATACGGCGGTTGAATAGAATTAATGTA
>JAVLUO010000021.1 GCA_031628995.1 Bacillota bacterium LX-D
AACGTCTACTAGTAATTTTGGATCAAACCCTGGCTTGACTTCTACAGCGACCTGGCCTACCCTTACTAACAAAGAAGTTTGAAAGCCTGCATCGCTAGGATCCAATGGCAGCCACGATAATGTAGTCTCAGTGGATGTCTGTTTCTCTTTTCTAAGCCAGTACCTTAATTGATGGAGCTTTACGTTGTTAGCTGAACACCATGCTGATGCACTCTGGCCGCTCTCTTTAAATTCCTTTACCCTGGCTGCCCAAAAGTCTCGTAGTTCTTCTTTAGTCATGAAAATCCTCCTTTATCGACTCTATTTTGCTAAGAGTATCTCATAAAGAAGGATGGTGGGCTAGGTGGGGGCTATTTGACGCTTACGTAATATTTCTCCTATAATTTACCAAATACTGCTCTAATTTGTGTGAAAAAAGTTGGGCTGAAAAGGCAGGGTCAAGGAGAAAAGGAAAAAGGGATAAGTGGCGTAAATCTTGCTTTTTCAAGGCTTTGCCCTTATCCCTTTCTTATTCTGTATGGACTTGATCCTTAATCCTTTTCCCTTATCCCTCCCTCAACGGAACCCCTTTTTTCGCATGGATGGGAGGAATAAATGAGAAATACATAGTTTGGAAAAAAGTGGTAAGGATTAAGGAATAAGAGTAGATGATACTGGAGATACAACAATTATATCCTTAAAGAAATAATTTTTTAAGTTTAAGATATAAAACTAAAACCCAATCTAGTTAGTTCTCTCTTTTGTTCTTTATTTAGCTTTGGTACAGCGATGCATAGAAAATCTTCTGCTCTGCTAAAAGCAACATAATAAATACGACAATCATCTTCTTCAGAGTCTATCTCAGGATTTAATATGTGTCTTATATCTCCATTATTTTCTATGTAAACTAAAATCGATTGGTATTCTGTACCTTTTGCCTTATGAATTGTTCTTACATCACTATTTTTTTCCTCTTCTAATTTTAAACTATTAATTAAATCTCTAATAGTCAAAGATTCAGATAAAATTTTGAAATTACCTTTAGCTCTTAGATTTCTAAGTGATAGCCCTAATTTACTAAGCAAATCATCATTAAGTTCGTTGTAGAAATCATATAATTTTTTGTTTATATTTTGGGTTCGATTATTTATTAGATATTCTAATATCGAAACAGCTACACTTCTTTTTATAAAATCATTTTTTATAACTGATTTTGTAAAAGGATCCTCAATATTTCCTTCAGAATTAGTCTTAAGTGTTTTTAATATTTCCTTAACTGCCATTTCATATCTTGAACGATGTGCAAACTCTTGAGCGGTAAGAATTCGTTTTAAAAATCTTTCCCTTCGGTAATCAGCCTCGTGAATGTTATCCCATATTTTGCAATCACAGGTTTTATAGCCATTTTTTAATTTTATTACAGACTCGTTATTACGTGTAAGAACACAGTAATCGTCATTAAGGTTCAAACGCAATCTTTCGTCATTGAATAACTTAAGGACTTTATCTATATCGTCACTCTCAATAACAGAAATACTGGCACCTTCACATTTTCTGAAACATTCTTGCTTTACATTATCATTCTTTCGAATATAATTTAGGAAATTGATTATTTTGTTACTGCTCCTTCTATTACTTTCAATTTTATAATTTCTTTGTCCAGGTAAAGAAAAATCTATAAAATCTCTTCTTGAGGCACCTTGAAACTTATAAATTGACTGTGCAGGATCTCCTATAACCCCTATCATTGATCCTGACTCTGCAAGCCATTTTATAATCCTCGTTTGGATTGGATTAGTGTCTTGAAATTCATCAAGAAAAATATAAGGATATTTAGCAACAATAAATTCCTTAATGATTGGGTATTGTTTGATTATTTGGTAACTAAAGTAAAGTACATCCTCATGGTGTAATATACCCTCATCCCAATGTAACTTTTTATATGAATAAAAAAACTCTTTTGGAATATAATATTTACCTATTCGTCTTTTATAATCACTTCTTACCTGTAATTTTAAATCACCTTCTTCAAAAAACCAACCTAAATCTGACAAACAATCTTTTATTTTGCTATCATCTTTCAAATACCAAAGATTATTTAATTCCTTCCATTGAGATATTTTACCTTTAGTCGGTACATTTTCTTCATGCCCATCCAGTTTCGTAATATTGATAATATTTTTACCATGCTCATCTTTCAAAAGATAGGCATATGGTTTTACAATGTTCTTATATAAAAAGCTATGAATAGTAGAAACTTCAACGTTATCTTCATTTAAATTTAATCTTTCCTGTATTTCTTCAGCCGCAACATTCGTATAAGTAATGCAAGCAATCTTAGAAGTGGGTTTTATTCTCTTTGAATTTTTTAATACATATTTTATGTAGTTAACCAGCCAATAGGTTTTACCTGCACCAGGACCAGCAATTATTTTAAAGTGATTATCTAAACTATCAATTACTTGATCGGAAGTAATTATTTCAAAATTATCTTCAGGCATTGTAGTCTTCCTCCACTTCATCTACATAACATACCCACTTAAATGTCCTTTTTATATAATCTGGTATCTTAAATAATTCTCTGGTCGGTGCTTTTAAGTTTTCTTTTAGTTTATAAGCTAAATCAAACGCTGCCTCACCTTTCTCATCTTTTACATAAAGATAATAAGAAGTTGCTTTTTGAGATTTCCGTTTATCTTCTTCTGACCAATTGCTTAAACTCGGCCAATTAATCTCACTATTAGGTACCGAATCATATATTAATGGAGATTCGGTGTTTTCAAAAGCTATATCATACTCTAAGGTTTTCCCTTTTCCAGATTCATTGTAAAATACTTTTACATTATCGCAGTTTAAAGTAGCAAATAAAAGGTTACATACCACGCTCGATATTTTTCTATACTCATATAACTGTGGCTCAACGTCTATTTCAAATGGCCAACAGCTCTCCCATTTAGATTGTCCTCTCTTCTTTCGGGCAGGATCAGTATCCACAATGCAAGCAACTCTCTTATGCAATGCAAATTTTTTCCTTTCATTTTCTACTCCCGCACCAAATAATTTTATGAAATGCTTAAAAGTTGAGCCATCAACTCTAACCATTGAAACATGTTTTTTATCAAAATTTAAATCCATATATTCTGCCAAAACAGGAAGAAGTATTTGTTCAGCAATACCTTCCCCAAAAAGAACTGATTTTGCAAATAACATTGTTGACTTTGTAGCATCAAGGTATCTTTCAACATATTTTTTTGATTTCTGATCTTCTTTCGAATCGGAAAATACTTTTCCTGGGTATGCAGGAAATATTTCATTATGCTGATTTCTATTCATACAGATTATAGGGTCTAACCCTACAGCAGCAGTTATATGGGTTGAATGAGTAGTAACAAATATCTGTCTACTTATGCCTTGATTATCTATCTGTTCTTTTAAATATCTTAAAAAGTTATATTGTAATGCTGGATGCAAATGTGCTTCTGGCTCTTCTATCAACAGAATTGGAAATATTTTTGCATTTTCTCCAAATTCACTCGATGTAATCATTTCAAACTTCGACAATAGTAGAGATATGTAAATCAAATTATTATAGCCCATACCGTTATTAACTACTGGCACTTCAATTCCTGTTTTATTCCTTATCATTAGTTTAAGTGCTGATAATACATCACTTTCCTCCAATTTTCCCCCCAAAACTGGAATGCCTCCTACAGCAGCCCCTGTTTTTTCAGCCAGTTCTAAAATATTGCTACTATCAAGACGATTTATCATGTTTTCAACTAATTTATCCGCGTGTTTTTGAAATTCTTTTTGTACTTTATTTAATTCTTCTTTCCCCTGTTCACCGTTATCTTTTTTAAACTTATGGTCTTTAATATAATTTAATACTTGTTTAAGCAAAGTATTTTTCCCAGTAAACATCTTATTTTCAACATCTCTTAATGCATCTAGCATCTCACAATGAAATTTACTCAAATATTCACTTTCTACCCTATTTTTGCTTTCAATATTTCCTCCATAAATTCTTGAAACATATTTAGGTAAATATTTTTCTAAAACAGCCCAGCTTTCTTTAATTTTTTCATCGCTTGTTGGCGAAATCTTATTAATTTCCTCCTCGTATTCTTTTACATTAGTTTCGGGTAAAAAATATTTGTAAGTTAACGTTGCTTCCCATGGAGTTTCTAATTTGGTTAGCCAACTTGCTACAACAGCTTTATCTTCAATCTTATCATTTTTTGAAGATCTTAAAGTAAGCGTTATAGTAATCTCGGGAGGAGTAGGCCCAATTTCTATTGTTTTATTAAAATCATCTATGGTAGGAGCATTTGTATTAGAATGATTAAAAATATATTGTAGCGCCTTCATTATTGCAGTTTTACCAGAGTTGTTTTCACCAATAATTACGTTTAATCCTTCATTAAATTCTATCTCTACATCTCTAAAACACCTGAAATTCTCTATCCTCAACTTTGATATATACATAGTTTAAGATTAACACCTCCATTTATTAAAATTTGTATAATTAAATACCGATGGTATAAGTATCCAAAAATTTATATCTTTTCGCTCTGCTTTAAAGAAGAATTACAAAAAGAAAAAGCCGTGGATAAATATTTCCATAACTCCTACGACTTCTACTTAATTCCAATTAATCACTATTTGTACCAATTTTATATCTTCGTTACCGTTAAGAAAAGAACAGGGTATATAAATACTGTCAAATGGCCTTTCATATCCTTCAATATAAAATTTTACAGTATTTGAATGACAGCTTACCCTATGAACATATCTTATAATCGGTTCATTTTTTAATTCAGGTTTTTTTGCATAATCCCGCTCACTTCTGATTTTTTCAGCTTCAAATTCATCCTTGAACTTCACTGTAACATTGATTGATTTAGGCGGAGGATTTGGCACTCTCCATTTATTTATGTATAATGTGCTCTTCTCACCTGCTTCGCTATATATCCATTTGTAACACATTTCACTGCTACCGCAAAAATAAAATGTTCCTGAAACAGCCATAATACCCCTCATAAAATTTTTATTCTTTAACAATCTCAAATATATAATTCTCCATATCTTGGCAAAATTCCTTCCTTATCCCCGCTTTTCTCAACACTTTCCACAGCTTTGGATTTTCTCCCTGTCTTTTCAATTCCCTAACCGCCCACTTTACCCTTCTTAACTGGAAGTTCCTCCTGCTTTCCTTCACCGAATCCAGATACAGCTTAGTAAGGGGCATCTTGTCCAAATGTTTCTCAAGAAGTCCCCTTATACCTAATTTGCTGCCAATCAGGCTTATAGTAATCCTTTCAGGTTTTTCGGTAGAGTTCAGCATTTCCTCGACTACTACTTTTATCTTGGCCAATATTTCTCTATCCCTGTTATCCCAATCAACACGTGTATTTTTGTATGTATATCTTGGTTCTGGCGAATTAAGCTGGAGCCATTCTCTATCATTTCGGTATAGCCAAGCGTAAACTGCTTTTTTTAGCTGCCGCAGCTCTGTTTTGCTTTTATCTGGGTAATGATTCATTAACTTAAGCCATTCTCCTCGGTAATAATCCCTCTTATCGAAAATCGTAATGCTGCTCCCTTTAGCTTGAATAAGCTCTCGGTTACTTCTTTTCTCCCAATAGGTCTCAAGCCCTAGCTTGGCAGCATATTTTTTTACCGTATTAGGATCTGCCCCCATCAGCTTCGCTGTCTGCCGTAAGCTTAACCTTTTTTCAACAAGTTCCTTAAGCTTGGCCTCCCACACATGCCCGAATTCCTTTATCCTCCCTACCTTATACCGAGATTCTTCAGCAACATCAGGACCTGTCCTTACATATACAAACCCGCAGTCACAGGAAAATGTTCCTACGGGCTTTTTTGTATCGTTACTGTAAGAGATTCTTAATTGCTTTACCACGGGCTTAAGGTAATGTTCGGTCACAGGATTAAGGCACGGCCAGGGACCGTCTCCGAAGGGTTTATAAGTTAACTGCCTGTAAAACAAATCGGGGACGGTTATGCCCAGGAACCTTGCAAAAAGCAGATGCCTTATAGGATGGCTTGCCCTGTTTCTCCCTCTTACCATATTCGTTAACCAATTACTATTACTGTCGATTTCAATACTCGACTGGACAAAGCTCAAAAATTCCTCCCCGTAAAATCGTACAAATTCCTCGGTCAGCTTTTTCTGCATCACATTGCCGTTAACAGTAGCAAAGCCTCGCTCTATTAACTTCGCTCGATACTGCTCATGAAACCATTCCGTGGGGCGCCGTTCGAAATGGCTGTTAAGTAAAATCTCAACATCTTTTGCCAGTTCAATCAAATGCAACACAGTCTTATCCGAGTATGCAACTGCAATGCCTTGCTTTATACAATTTTCCTCGCTGGCAGCAACATACTGATGTTTGTTGTAGCCCTTGAGCGGCACTTGACTATCATAAAGTATTACCTGATGTTTAGGGCAAACCAGCACTCCAGGGATCTGGTGGATACGGTGCCAGTAAAGTTCTCTTAAGCCCCCTAACTAGGTTGGACATCGTTTCTTAAGAAATGATAAACTAAGTGTAGGGGGAATTTTTATGACCAGGAAAAAATACAGCGATGAATTTAAACAACAAATTGTCAAAGAAGCAATTGAGACGGGCAATATATCCTTAGTAGCCCGACAGCATGAAATAGCCAAATCAATGGTTGCCAAATGGGTAAAACAATATAAAAACCCTCCTGTGCCTAAAAATAATAAAGGAAAAGCTATCGATAATAGTTACTATAAAGAACTTGAAACCGAGAACGATAAGCTTAAAAAGCTCCTCGGCGAAAAAGATTTGGAAATAGCCATTCTTAAAGATTTGTTAAAAAAAACAAACTATCGATAGAAGATAAAGTAAGTATCGCCAACAAATGGATTAGCCGTGGTTATAAAGTAGTTCTAGTACTTAGAATAGTACGCCTTAGCCGCTCTACGTACTATTATCATATTTCCAGAATTGGTTTTAAAAAACGTACCGGCGGAGGAAGGTCCTGCCCAGGTTACTCGCTAGATAAAGCCAACAACCGAATCTGCGATGAACAAATTAAGGAATGGCTCTCAGAGCTTATCGCAGAAGAAGGTTACGCCTACGGGTATCTTAAATTAACCTACGCCCTAAGGCGCAATTTCAGGCTCATAATCAACAAAAAGAAGGTCTACAGGTTGTGTAAAGAGCTAAAAATTCTTAGGCCACAAAGAAAAATCAAACCATCTTTTCCCCGCAAGATAGCTAAAAACCGGGTATTACAGGTTCCAACCAGCTTTGGGAGATGGATGTTAAATATGGGTATATTGCGGGTGAAAATAGATTTTTCTTCCTGTTGAGTCTTATTGACGTAGCTGACAGAAATATAATTGACTATCACCTTGGTCTTAGCTGCACGGCAGAAGATGCAGTCAGAGTGGTTAAATCAGCTTTATTAAAACGCCAGCTTTATCAAGCTGGAAATAAACCTGTAATCCGCTCAGATAATGGGCCTCAATTTATTAGCCAAGTATTTAATCAGGTATGCGAGGAACTAGGGTAGAGCATTGTATTTGTCAACTCAAAATTCCCCCATGTGGCTATTAAAAATTCCCCCACTTAACAACAAGAGTTATGCTTTCATTGAATTATCCACAGTTTTTTACGTTATCTCATTAATCATGATAATGCAAAGCATGATCGTGTCAATTTGAATACAGTATACACGATGGGTTCTGCCTAATAAATTAGGCCAATTGCTGCTTCTGCAACCACTCCTTTGTTTCTTTCATTCGATAGGAATTCCCATTCATATTAATTATGTATGATTGATGTGTTAAACGGTCAATCATAGCTGCAGTCATAACCGGATCCTGGAATATTTCCCCCCATCGCTCAAAAGAAAGGTTTGTAGTGATAATAGTGGATTTTCTCCCGGCCCGAAGTGATAGGTGGGTAAACAACAGCTCAGAACCTTCTTTGTCGAAGGAGATGTAGCCCATCTCGTCCGCGATAACCAGGTCATATTTCTCGAATCTGTTTTGGAAGGCGCGTAATGTCTGTTCCGCTCTACATTCCTTGATCCGACTAATTAGTAGGGGAACTGTTGTGAACCATACTTTGTAGCCCTCCAGGCAGGCTTTGATGCCAAGTCCTATGGCAACATGGGTTTTACTATTATCGAAAGCTTTTGATAATGGTAATTATCAAAAGTTTTTTGTTATCGAAAGATTCTTAATGAACACCTTTGAAGACCATAGAAGCCCATCAAAAATCTTTCGATAATAAATCATCTACAAAAATCCTCCAACCATTGCAATAGTTCTGTATTTTCTGTCCATTGAGGGATATCCTGTGTAATGATCTGTGGGTATGCGCTTTCAAGTGCATTTCGCTTAAGCTCGGTTTCTGCCTTAAGGTAGATTTCTGTTGTAGTGATGCTGACATGTCCCAACAAATCACGGATATAAATCAGGTTGACACCTGCTTCCAACAAATGTACCGCTTTGGTGTGCCTTAGCATGTGGGGATGAATAGCTTTAGGGAATGATATGTCAGGATTGTTTTCTTTTGCAAGGTTGAAGTACTTCGTCAGAATATATGAAATACCTGGTCGTGTAAACTTTTCGTACCGACTGTTATGGAATAAAGGAATCTGCTGATTACCATTTTCAAGAAGATGTGTTTCCCTCATATATGCCTGTAGAAGCTTTTTTGTCTTGCCCATTAATGGTACACAGCGAGTTTTGTTACCTTTACCTGTAAGTATCACTGTCGCAGGCTCCTGGAGACGGACATCACACGCCTTTAAGTCAATGAGTTCCTGTACACGGGCTCCGGTATCATACAACATTGTGATTAGTATCAAATCGCGTCTGCCTCGTTTTGTGGATATCCGGCTGCGCTAATAGGCAGCTTAGGCAATCTTGTGTCAAATAGTCAATCGACGGATGTTTCCGCTTTTTGAATTGAATTCCCAGAATGCGTTGGCTTTCAAACATGATGTCAGGATACTCTGTTTGGGCATAACGATAAAAACTGTGAATTGCCGCCAGCCGCTGATTCCTTGTGCTTATGCTGACTTTTCTCTCTTTTTCAATCCAGCCAAGATAACCCTTGATTTGTTCCGCTGTTATGCTGCTGAATGTGATACGTTCTGGTTTCAAACCATAAGCTTCTTTAAGAAAGATAATTAGCTGCTTGAAGGTATCTCTGTAGGAACGTATGGTGTTGGAACTGACATTCCTCTGGCCGGGAAGATACTCGGAGAAGTACTTTGTAATGACATGTGCAAAATCAGTTTGTTTCATCTGTCTTCACCTCCGGTATCATCCACGAACACGAATACTCGACCTTTTGAATAATATCTGGATACAAATCAGCTGTAAGGCGTAGATAATGCTGGGTACCTCGCATGTCTTCGTGACCAAGATAGGCAGATAGATAGGGTAGGCAGTTTGTAAGATCCTTACCATTGAGAACCCACTTCTTCAGGCAGTGAACTGCAAATGTATGTCTAAGATCATGTAAACGAGGTCCCTTGCCCGTATGTGAAATGCCTGCTTTCCAAATAATTTTACGAAAATGCCCATAAACAGTACCGCATTGATAATGGCCGCCATACGGCGACGGAAAGAAGTAAGTTCCCTTTGCTTTGCCATTCAAAACTTGCCTACTGTATTCATGACACCTTTTTGTAAGATTGCCCGACATGGGGATGATGCGTTCTTTACCAAACTTGGTTTTCCTTATGTACAAAGTCCCATCCGATAAATTAACATCTTCAATGGTTAGATTCATTGCTTCAGACACACGTAAACCACAGCAGTATAACATTCTGATCACCAGTGGAAGAATTAAGTGACAGTACTGTGATGTGCTGGATAAAGAGTAAGTGTCACTCGCCTTGAAAATAGCTGATATTTCACGTTCAGAAAAAATATATGGTGTATAGGAGTACCTTTCAACTGAACTCATTCCTCGTGGATGAACATATGCCGATTTACCTAGACGGTTCATATATCCAGCAAGGCCGCGCATAATGGAAATCCGCCCCTGCTGTGTTGATTTAGCTTCATATACAGAACGCTCTGTCCAACCTAGAACGATTTCCTTGGTCAGCATCGTAGCACCTTTGAAACAACGGCATACATAATCATCAAAGAGTTTTAATAGTGAAGTTCCTTTACGGTACTGATAACCTACTGCTTGTTTTTCCTTGATAAAACCTATGATATCATTTGCAAAAGCACTGTTGAATGATATATCTCTATTCAAGACCTGTCACCCCCTCCGGGTCAAGTGCACATTCCCTTAATCCCTTCATATCAGTCCTGATGTATACAGCAGTCGACTTTGCATCAATATGTCCAAGAATTTCAGTAATTACAGGCAGAGGAGCACCCTGTTCCAGAAGTGTGCTTGCCAATGTGTGTCTTAAAGAATGGAGCCCGTGTCTATTTCCTTTAGGAATAGAAATACCTGCAGCTCGCGTGTATTTTGTAATGATATTATGCATGTTTGCGTCTTTTCCAAATGCTTCATAGGGTGCGTTAAGGCGTACAAACAAGTAAGGAGAAGTACACTTTGGTGGACGACCGTTCTTCAGGTAATCAATCAGCGCCCAACCAATATCATTCAATATCGGAAAGGTCGTCGGAACTCCAGTTTTCTGTTGTGTGATGCATATCTTCATTGATCTCCAGTCAAGGTCTGTAAGTTTGATCGACTTGATATCACCTGCACGGATTCCAAGCTTTGCAACAAGAAGCAGTATTGCAAAATCACGTTTACCTAATGGGCTTCCCCGATCAATAGAAGCAAGCATGCGCTTCACATCCTCCGTTTTCCACGTAGCCGGAACAGGCGGATAATAGTACTTGCTTTGCTTCGGAACAGAAGTCGATAGATTGGTATCGGTATAACCATTTAGGTATAAAAAGTTTAGAAACACTCGCAGGGTTGTAAGGATAGCAGACATACTTTTTTCATGATGATGGCAGATCGTTTTAACATAATCAGAAATGATTTCAGGTGTAACGTCTCTCATCCCTTTTATGTCTCGTAGGGCAAGATAATCGATGAAGAAGAAAAGTCTCTGCAGCCTGGTCCTCATGCCACGGGATGAATACTCGTTATTGATGCATTCTTTTTCATATGCAGTTAAAGCATCCTGGAATTGTGGTGGTTTCACATAATCTTTCTTCTTGACGATGCGCCTGATAATGACTCCATGAAGTTGATAATCACCTAGTAGCCGAATACATCGAATCGGATGCTTCGCCTTTTTGGGATAGGCTTCTTGGTAGTAATCAATATTACAGTTATACTTTTCCGATAGATAGGACCTGCCAAATTCCTCTGAAAAGTATTTTATGCCAAGCTCATCAGCGTAATCAGTGATTCTTTTAAATGCTGCCCGGAACTGGCATATTGAGTTATACGAGTAATTTAGGTTTTTGAGCTCTTCAAGTACTCTTGTAGAGAGCTCCTTGAGTGTTAAAATCGGTTCCATAGCGACCTCCTCAGAATAAAATGATGATTCTATTCTGAGGTATTATCGAAAGAAATTAAAGTACAATTACTTTCAAAACTTAATGATACATTCATTTCTTTCGATAACAAAAAGCTTTCGATAATTACCAGTGCCGGGACTACCTGCTAATATTACGTTCCGCCCTTCTCGAAGAAAATCCAACGTCTTAAGTAATTTCAGTTTCTTCTGTGCATCCTCTGGTAGATCGCTAATTGATAAGTCTTCCAGGTATCTCTTATGGGTAAATTGAGCCAGGCGAATACGATTGTACCGTGAGGCCTCCCGCCTTGCATCACACTCCTTTTGCAGCAATTGAGCCAGAAATTCCTCATAACAGGCATCACGTTGACTGGCTTCTTGAACATATTCCTCAAGGTATTTGCGAATCGCAGAAAGTTTTAATTCTTTGCTGTATTCTATTATGGCTTCTTTCCACTCTTTACGGGTCGCAGCACTCACGCAATGGCCTCCTTAGATTCTAAGTTTTGGGTATTAAACAATTTATCGTACATTCTTAAATGTTGTATAGCTTGGTCGGCAATATCCTGTGCGACCTGTGAAATTATTGCAATCTCTGGGGTACTTTCCCGGCTTTTAGCACACAATGCTTTAATTTTATCGGTGGTTACATGGCTTGGGTGAATCTTACACAGTTTAGTGATACTTTTCTCTACATCCGAAAGTGATGTCCCGTCCTGCATATATTGCATTAGCTCTATAAATTCTTTCTCTCTCTTGGTATAATAGGTTTCAAAGATTTGTTTAATTTTTTGGTCTGCCTGCTGCAAAGCCATACTACCGGCTAATGCACCAGGTTTTTTCTTTAATGTCTCCAAGTAGTGACTAAGTTCCAATCGCCACTCATGGCAGCCAGTAAGCCTGGCATGTTCAGCAATTTTTGCATCTTTGTAGAAGCAGCAGATTCGGCTGGAGTAGATTTTAACCATGACAAGTTCACCAACTAAATGATCAGGAACTGAGTAATGGTTTTGGTCTACCACAATGGTGGCATACTTGTCCACACGGGCATTTACTACACGGGCTGAATCAAACATTGGGGGTAAGGTTAACAGGTTGGCACGTTCCTGCTCTAAACAAGCCAGTGCTGACTGTCCATCACGGGTGTCTTGTGGCTTAGCATTTAGTTTGTTACATATTTTCAGCAGGTACCTATTGGCCTCATCCAAGCTTTCAAATGTATCCCTAAAGGCAAAGGCTTTACGGCGGATCACATCTACGCTACGCTCAACATGACCTTTTTCATTACCCCTACGGACATTGCAGAATCGGTAACGAAAGCCATAGTAGATGGATAATTGTAACAATCCTTCAGTGGGCTCTTTTTCTGTGCCAACAAATCGTTTAACAGCCACCTTCATGTTGTCATACACTAGGGTCTGGTATACCCCACCTACTTCTTGAAAGAACCGGGCATGTGCCTCCTGAAAACATTCAGTTTTCTGTTTAGTAAACAAATATGCATATCGGTAATTACCATAGGCAGATGTAAATGCAGCCATTTGAAGTATCTGAGGCTTTCCGCCAATTGTCAGTTTTACTTCTCCCCAGTCGAACTCGCAGACATCACCCGGTATATAAGACTCTTTAATAAAGGCCTCTTTGGTTTTACGTTCTAGCGACCGTACAATTCTTTTAACACTGCTATAGCTGATGTCTATATTGTCTTCCACTAGGGATTCATAAATATCAATTATTTTTTTAACTTGTTTATGTTGGCCATTCCTCCGTTTCTGTTCATTTTCATCCAAATGTTTTTTTATTAGGCTTTGAATATCTTCAGTAACTTTCCGCTTTGGCCTATTTCCAACTGTATACTTGGGGATTTCCACAATTTCCTGAATTAGTTCCCCGGGATCTACTAGGCCAGAGGATTGTTCCAATTCCTTTCGCTTTTCTTCATATTTATTGATGTATCTGCGAACCGTTTTCCGATCCACACCCGTCAATCTGGCAATTTCCCGCTGGGACTTTCCCTCCCGGTAATACATGATGAGTATATTTTGTTTTTGAATCAACTTAATCATCTCTCCTGGCTCCTCACATAGCTGTAATTTTGCTCTATGAGGATTATCGGCTAAGGTGGGGGAATTTTCAATGACCTTTGTGGTGTACTTTTAAATTACCATAAACAAGCATGAACGGATCCCTTTTAAAACTCCAAACAAAAATGCACATATAGAAGCTTTTCACCGGCTTTTAGAAGATGAATGCTTTAGCTGCTATGAATTTGCAACCTATGCAGAGGCATATGAAGTCGTAGCGCACTATATCAGGCGTTATAATAAGCAAAGACTTCACTCAAGCACCGGGTATATGCCGCCTGAAGAATTCTACAGATGTCTTAGAAATGGCGAAAAAGTCTTGAAAATTACGGTTTAGAATTATTCGTTTAACCTGTAAGAATAAAGTCTTATGGTTTAAGAAAGGGTCAAGGTCGCAACGCGGCGAAGCGTAACCTTGACGCACTTCTTAAACCATAAGAAAATAGCCAGCAGGTTAAACAAAAGATGTAATCGTGTGAGATCGTGAGAAATTAAGAAACTATGTCCAAAATTCGGGGGTCAATCCGTTACCTACTACAGTATCAATTTCCCAATGACCAAAAGTTTGGCGTTGTTGTACTTCTTCTGGTCTTTGGTCAATACTTATTCCCATGATGCGTTTGTTCTGACGAACCCTTTTACTTTTAGGCTTTAATCTAAGTTTAAGGCTTAAATCAATATTTCGGACTGTTAGCAACCCTTGGTCTATGTAACTATACAAAGTTTTGGTGCAGACAATGGTAGCATCTTGCCATTTAGGATCTCGTTTGCAAGAACCGGCAACTGCATCTGGCGACCATTTTTCGTGCAGTATCTTATCTTCTGCAAATTTCAGAAAATCTTCAACCTGAGCCAGCTTGCACTTTGCCCCACAGTTCATACGGTTTTTCTTATATATTGCCTGTCCAGTTTCGGGGAAATATTCTTCATAAGTTGATAAATCCGAACGCCTTTGAATTGTGGTTCCTCTTTTAATTTCGCGACTAATTGTACTTGGTGAGCGACCTAACTTGTTAGCAATATAACGTTGAGTTTTACCTTCTTTTAAGAGAGCGGCAATCTGACCTCGTTCAAAGACACTTAGGTGTTTAAAAGAACGTACAGTTGTGGTAGACTTGGATTGAACAGCCATAGTAGAGACCTCCTGTATGTTTGGAGTAGACACCTAAATCATACATGATTTCTCACTATGGTTGTTTATTTTTTTACTGTATTTTACCTGTTGCATTTAATTTTACAATGAACCTAATTGCTTCATTTTTCATAAATAGAGCAGCCATTGAGTTGTCCTTTGAGCCAATGGTTGCTTTTTTATGCGCACCTACCGCTATGCTGTTGTTTTCTTCGCCTATAACAAACTGGTAGGATATTCACGAAGCGCTCACACGCACCGGAATGTGTTGCCGCAGATAAAATGGTCGGTCATAATATGCAATAATATGTTCATGACAATAGGATGAAGTAAAGGATGGATGCGGTTCCTCACATTTGATTTTGACAAATCAGCAAGATTCTATATATTCCTCATATGGCTGGCTCCTGATTTGGAACATCACCTCTTCTATTTTGCAGACAGGCTATTCTGTTTAATTCTGACGTATATGAGCCACTCCTCCTAAAAAATCATCTTCCTACTGGATGCCTGAGCACTGTTTTCATGCGCTCCGGCTTACTTTTCCTCGGGTCTGAAAGATATATCTCGTGGTGTTTTCCCCCGATACCAAGCCTGTCCTTTAAGCCTTCCTGGGCGATAAAAGCATCAATTTTCTTCATCGTTTCAGGTTCGGTCGAATACGGTCCAATGTGCATTATCTGTACGCATAAGCCTTCATCAAAAGCCTCAA
>JAVLUO010000022.1:0-4580 GCA_031628995.1 Bacillota bacterium LX-D
GGCAGTGACCTGCTCTCCCAGGGAATACTCCCTAGTACCATCGGCGCTGGAGGGCTTAACTTCCGTGTTCGGGATGGGAACGGGTGGTTCCCCTCCGCTATTACCACCAGAAATCTTTATCTTTTTTTTGAGTTTACTTTTGTTCCCTCAAAACTACACAGCGTTTTTTATGGTCAAGCCCTCGACCTATTAGTACCAGTCAGCTTCAAACGTTACCGCTCTTTCACTCCTAGCCTATCTACCTGGTCTTCTTCCAGGGGTCTTACCCCGTCACTTAACTCGATACTCACTCATGAATTAACCCTTATCCCTGTCCCGGGACTATATTTATCGGTTATCCATAAGTAAATACTGAGTTAAGTGACGGGTGGGAAACCTCATCTTGAGGCGGGCTTCGCACTTAGATGCTTTCAGTGCTTATCCCTTCCAGACTTAGCTACCCAGCTATGCCCTTGGCAGGACAACTGGTACACCAGCGGTCTGTCCACCCCGGTCCTCTCGTACTAGGGGCAGCTCCTCTCAAGTTTCCTACGCCTGCGACGGATAGGGACCGAACTGTCTCACGACGTTCTGAACCCAGCTCACGTACCGCTTTAATGGGCGAACAGCCCAACCCTTGGGACCTACTTCAGCCCCAGGATGCGATGAGCCGACATCGAGGTGCCAAACCTCCCCGTCGATGTGGACTCTTGGGGGAGATAAGCCTGTTATCCCCGGGGTAGCTTTTATCCGTTGAGCGACGGCCCTTCCACTCGGTACCGCCGGATCACTAAGCCCGACTTTCGTCCCTGCTCGACCTGTTCGTCTCGCAGTCAAGTACGTTTCTGCCTTTACACTCTCCGGATGATTTCCAACCATCCTGAACGTACCTTTGGGCGCCTCCGTTACTCTTTGGGAGGCGACCGCCCCAGTCAAACTGCCCACCTGACACTGTCCCTAAACCGGTTTACGGCTCAAGGTTAGAATTCCGCTGCTTCAAGAGTGGTATCCCAACATTGACTCCACGAAAACTGGCGTTCTCGCTTCTATGTCTCCCACCTATCCTGTACATGACGCAGCAAAACCCAATGTCAGGCTGCAGTAAAGCTCCACGGGGTCTTTCTGTCCTGTCGCAGGTAACCGGCATCTTTACCGGTACTACAATTTCACCGAGCCCTTCGTTGAGACAGTGCCCAGATCGTTACGCCTTTCGTGCGGGTCGGAACTTACCCGACAAGGAATTTCGCTACCTTAGGACCGTTATAGTTACGGCCGCCGTTTACTGGGGCTTCGGTTCAAAGCTTCATCTTTCGATTGACCTTTCCCCTTAACCTTCCAGCACCGGGCAGGCGTCAGCACCTATACGTCATCTCTTCGATTTAGCAGGCACCTGTGTTTTTGGTAAACAGTCGCCTGGGCCTATTCTCTGCGACCTCCTCTTGCTCGTATGGTTTATACTCACAATACCGAGGTACCCCTTCTCCCGAAGTTACGGGGTCATTTTGCCGAGTTCCTTAACGAAGGTTCTCTCGCGCGCCTTAGGATTCTCTCCTTACCTACCTGTGTCGGTTTCCGGTACGGGCACCCATCTTCCTCGTTAGAGACTTTTCTTGACAGTTTGGGATCGGTTAGTTCGCTACTTGTTTTCGCTCCCCATCACCTCTCAGGCTCTTTGTAAGACGGATTTGCCTGTCTTACGCCCTACCGGCTTAGACGCACTCGACCAACGGTGCGCTTAACTTACCCTCCTGTGTCATCCCTTCCTTCAATCGGCTTTTGGGTGGCATCAGATTCTCAACTGATTTTCCATCGCCTACGCCTTTCGGCCTCAGCTTAGGTCCCGGCTTACCCTGGGTGGACGAGCCTTCCCCAGGAATCCTTAGGTTTCCGGCGAAGAGGATTCTCACCTCTTTTCTCGCTTACTTATACCGGCATTCTCACTTCTATTCGCTCCACAATGCTTTTCAACACTGCTTCCCCGCAAATAGAACGCTCCCCTACCCAAGGAAACATGTCACTGCTATCTTTGGAGTTTGAACTTTAGCCCCTTGGTAACATTTCTTCGCAAATCTTTTTCCTCTTTTGTATTCCTTTTTAGTCTTTCATCGGTTGATTTGCGAAATTAAATGCTTGGCTTTTTCTTCTCCCAAAAACACCAGTGACACGTTTCCTTGCCAAAGCTTCGGTGGTGAACTTGAGCCCCGTTACATTTTCGGCGCAGAGCCACTCGACCAGTGAGCTATTACGCACTCTTTAAATGATGGCTGCTTCTGAGCCAACATCCTGGTTGTCTGTGCATCTCTACATCCTTTTCCACTTAGTTCACACTTAGGGACCTTAGCTGTTGGTCCGGGCTGTTTCCCTTTTGACTATGGACCTTAGCACCCATAGTCTGACTCCCAAGTATAATTAATGGTATTCGCAGTTTGATAAGGTTCGGTAACCGGTTTTGGCCCCTAGCCTATTCAGTGCTCTACCCCCATTAATCTTACCTTGAGGCTAGCCCTAAAGCTATTTCGGGGAGAACCAGCTATCTCTGAGTTCGATTGGCATTTCACCCCTACCCACACGTCATCCGCCGACTTTTCAACGTCGGTCGGTTCGGGCCTCCACGAAATTTTACTTCCGCTTCACCCTGCACATGGGTAGATCACTCAGTTTCGGGTCTACGACAACAAACTTTTCGCCCTCTTTAGACTCGCTTTCGCTTCGGCTCCGTATTTCCTACTTAACCTCGCTTGTTATCGTAACTCGCCGGTCCGTTCTACAAAAAGTACGCGGTCATCCGGCACTTAACTCTACCTACCAAGGTTATTCTAAACTGTGACTTATTCTTTCCTTTAGCCACTTCCTTGCTGCACCAGATCGCTTTAGGGCTTTTTCTCTATTACGTGCATCAGTTTCTGACTTATATGCTTCATAATATACTACTTCCCACTGGTGTCCTCGTGTAGTTACTGTAGTACCGTTATTATGATACTCCAGTCTCTTCTTTAGGTTTGTGGTATATCCTGTATATATCTCGCCTTTCTCATTTTTGATGAGATATACATAGAACATATCATCACCTCTTGGTAAACAAAGTTAAGTGCCGGACTCCCACTGCTTGTAAGCACACGGTTTCAGGTTCTTTTTCACTCCCCTCCCGGGGTGCTTTTCACCTTTCCCTCACGGTACTTGTTCTCTATCGGTCGCTAAGGAGTATTTAGCCTTGGGAGGTGGTCCTCCCTGCTTCCCACAGGGTTCCTCGTGTCCCGTGGTACTCAGGATTCACTCTCGCTCTTTTCGGGCTTTTGTCTACAAGACTCTTACTTCCTATGGTGGGCCTTTCCAGACCTCTTCGACTAGCTCTTCCATTCGCTTTTTGAGTGTCCTTCAACCCCAAAAGCTTTAGCTTTTGGTTTGGGCTCTTCCCTCTTCGCTCGCCGCTACTGGGGGAATCGATTATTCTTTCTCTTCCTCCGGGTACTTAGATGTTTCAGTTCCCCGGGTTCGCTCCTCTATGCCTATTTTGTTCAGCATAGGGTTACGGGATATTACTCCCGCAGGGTTGCCCCATTCGGGTATCTCCGGCTCAACGCTTGCTTGCAGCTTACCGAAGCTTTTCGCAGCTTACCACGCCCTTCTTCGCCTCTTAGCGCCTAGGCATCCTCCGTGTGCTCTTTGTAGCTTGACCATTTTTTTCTTTAGCTACGTTCTCTCGTGTTTTTCTTTGCTGTTTTTTACCTTTTTCTCGGTAAATTGTTTCCTGCGTGACGTTTAGAAAGACTTCCATTGAAAATTTGTTTTTTCTCTATCGTCTTATCGTAGTCACTTACGCTGTGTAGTTTTCAAAGAACTGTGTTTCTTTTTCTCTTAATGAGAAAAGTGGTGGAGATGAGGAGAATCGAACTCCTGACCCCCTGCTTGCAAGGCAGGTGCTCTCCCAGCTGAGCTACACCCCCACGTTTGGGATGTGAGATGTATGGGTTTAGAGGTGAGTTTTTTATCTCTCACTTCTCATTTCCCACTTCTCACTTCTTGTATGGTGGGCCTAGGTGGACTTGAACCACCGACCTCACGCTTATCAGGCGTGCGCTCTGACCAGCTGAGCTATAGGCCCTCTTTTTCAGAGGTTAAAGTCTCTGAGAACTAAACAGTGTTTCTTGCCCGATTACCGACCTGGGATTTGCACTTCTTTCAAGTACATTGCTCCTTAGAAAGGAGGTGATCCAGCCGCACCTTCCGATACGGCTACCTTGTTACGACTTCACCCCAATCACCAACCCCACCTTAGACGGCTCTCTCCTAAAGGTTAAGTCACCGGCTTCGGGTGTTGTTAGCTTTCGTGGTGTGACGGGCGGTGTGTACAAGGCCCGGGAACGTATTCACCGCGGCATGCTGATCCGCGATTACTAGCGATTCCAGCTTCATGCAGGCGAGTTGCAGCCTGCAATCCGAACTGAGAGCTGCTTTTTGGGATTTGCTCCGGATCTCTCTTTCGCTTCCCTCTGTACAGCCCATTGTAGCACGTGTGTAGCCCGGATCATAAGGGGCATGATGATTTGACGTCATCCCCACCTTCCTCCGGTTTGTCACCGGCAGTCTCTTATGAGTGCCCA
>JAVLUO010000023.1 GCA_031628995.1 Bacillota bacterium LX-D
TCGCGATGGACACCCTTGTCTTAGGCTAACGGTTGGCACTATCAACCCCCGTATCGGACTTTCACCGACGAGCAAGCGCCCATGCTGGGCGCACAAACAAATCCCATAGCTCTAGGCTATGGGATAAATAATACCAGGATTAGGAGGTAGTAAAATGTCTTTTTTAGGACGGGCAATGGCTAGTATTGGAATTGGATCTGCTAAAGTCGATACCTATATTTCAAATACACGTTTACGACCTGAAGAAAATTTAATTGGGCAGGTTAAAATAGTAGGAGGCAACATAGCCCAGCAAATTGCTAAGATTTATCTATACCTCATGACGCATTATTTTCGTGAGTCTAATGATACTAAAATCAAAGAAAATATTATCCTTGCTCAATTTGAATTAACTGACTCATTCCTACTTAACCCTAAAGAAAAACGAGAAATACCTTTTAGTTTCATAATACCCAAAGATACACCCGTAACTATCGGCAATTGCTCCGTTTGGGTACATACTGGTCTGGATATTAAAATGGGCATTGATCCTACAGATTATGATAAATTACATATTTTACCCCATAGATATACTGAAGTTATCCTGGAAGCATTAAATAATCTAGGTTTTATCTTAGTACAATGTGAAAATGAGTACAGTCGCCTTCCCGGCAAGAGATTGCCATTCGTACAAGAATTCGAGTTTAAACCCGGAGAGCTTTTCAAAGGACAGTTAGCTGAGTTAGAAGTTGTTTTTTTGCCCAATCAATATGGTATAGAACTAATTTTAGAAATTGATCGAAGTGCTAGAAGTCTAAAAGGATTACTTTTAGAAAGCTTGGATCTAAACGAAAGATTAATTAGAATTAAAATTCCGGACTCCGAACTAGAAAAAGGTAGCAACTTTATGGCAGATTATCTTAGCAAAACTATCAGCAGATATCTTTATTAAAATCTAAGGCAGTTGAATTAAATAAAAGTCTACTGCCTTTAGTTTAATGTTTTATAAAAGCTTGAATAATATTTCTGCAACATAAGCGCTTACAATACCGCCAAGTACTACAATAATCATGTTTTGCCGTAAGAGAATTAGAACACTGGCAATACACGCACCTATTACAGAAGTAGTTACATTACCAGTTGCCGTTAAGACTCCTGGAAAGAGAAGCCCTCCCAATGCTCCATAAGGCATATACTTTAAAAACGAGCGAACAAACTGACTAGGTTCCTTTTCCCGGTAAAATATAAATGGCAGTACTCTTGTTAAATATGTGGCAAGTCCGCCTAAAAGTATTGTTATTATAAATAATGTATTCATATAACTTTTACCCCTCTTTATCCGGGAAAAATACAGCCCCTATGGTTGAAGTAATAATAATCGTTAACACAATGCGGAAGCCAAGGGATATTTCAGACAGTACAGGTGTATAAGTAAGAACTGCACTTATAAACATGGCAATAAATGAAATACCACAGATTACTTTCGACTGTTTCATAGGAGGAATAATTAAGCCTAGAAACATTACATATAACGCAAGGCCGATGCTGTTTGACATAGATTCAGGCATAGCTTCCGAAACGACTACTCCTAAGATAGTACCTCCTCCCCAGCCTAAATATGATATTGTTTCTGCCCCCAGCAAAAACATAGGAGTTATCTTTTCATCTGGCTGCATGGAGGCAACTACAAAATTTTCGTCTGTTAAGCCAAACCCCAGCAAAGCTCTCATAGGCATAGATACATTGGGACCTAATTTTTTGCTTATACAGAAAGACATTAGAAAATGACGAATATTAACAACAAATGTCGTCATCACAATCTCAACCATTTGCACATTCATAGCCATAAGCTTAATCCCAATAAATTGGCTGGCTCCAGCATAATTTGTCAAAGACATTAGTATTGCTAAAGTCGCAGAAACATTAAGACTCTTCGCCAATAAACCAAAAGTAAAAGCAATGGGTACATAACCCATTAAGATAGGAACCCCTGCTTCTACTCCTTGTAAAAAGTTAGATTTATTTACTTGGGTTTTAACTTTTGCTACACTTTCCATTCTATCACTCATTTTTACATATACTTAATAGTTTTAATAATAAATATACTATTATATTTATTATTATACTACATTTAGCTAGGTCTTTTATGTGATTTAAGGGAAGAATGTATTTAATCTACAGCTAATTTCTGCCATATTCATTGCTATATACTTTGTTAAATTGAAAATCCTTCTCCTTGTGAGGTGCCTTTTCCTCGTTAGCATAACCTAAAGCCAATACCGCTTCAACTTTAAACTTATCTGGTATTGAGAGTAATCTTTTAATGTAATCCTCTGCCGTTACTTTTTGATCATGCATCCTATTTCTTATTTGAATCCAACAAGAACCAATACCCATAGATTCAGCAGCCAATTGAATTATAATAGCAGCAATTGATGCATCCTCAACCCAAACATCACTTTTCGTTTCATCCGCAATGATGACAATCCCCAGTGGTGCATCTTGTAAAAAATCTGAGCCATGTTCCTTGGCAGATGCTAGCTTCTGCAGTAACCCTCTATCATTAACAACAACAAACTCCCAAGGACAAAGATTTCTCGAGGAAGGTGCCAATAGAGCAGCTTTAAGCAAATCAGTTATTATATTTTGGGGAATCTCCTTCCTTTGAAATTTTCTAATGCTTCTTCTCTTTTGTAAGATATCTAACATGGAACCCCTCCAAAGTAAATTTTTATCTAGTATAAATATAACCTCTTTTGAACATAATTAACTAGGGTGAAAAAAATGATTGTTTCATTTAAAAGAAATATTGGTCTCATGGACCGTTTAGCTAGATTATTAATTGGCGGAATTTTTATCTTTCTTGGGCTTTCTTCACTACCTGCAAATATAATCCTATCCGGAGCGGAAATTTTTGTAGGAGGCCTTATTGTATTAGAAGCTCTTATAGGATACTGAATTGTCTATGACTTATTAGGTTGGTCAACCTATAAAAAATAGTAGAAAAAAATTTGATTGTTAAATGTACTATTTTATTTTTTTAAATACTCTGCTTGGTACATCTTTAATATTTTATGCATTTTAGGATTAACCAGAGGAATTATTTCAAAGGGATTTAAAAAATCAACCTCATTTCCCTCTATATTATCGCTGTGCAGGTAACCATAATATTCTTGAGTAATATAAACTACAGTAACGGCATAATACTGGTCACCATTTGCTAATTTCACAAAATATTCAGAGCCAGAAAAAACGCCCAATAGAGCTAGATTCTTAATCCTTAGCCCTGTTTCTTCCTTTACTTCCCGTATAGCAGTATCTTCCAAAGACTCTCCAAGCTCCATTAACCCACCTGGCAAATCCCAAATATCATCCTTCCTTTTGATCATAAGAATTTGCTTTTTTTCGTTTAAAACTATAACTTTAGATCCAGTAAGAATTAAACTTCTGTGGCCAACTAATCCACGAAGATCTTCTATGTATCCCAATTTAATTTTCACCTCAAAATTTTCTAATTAAGCAATCTGTATTCTATGATGGAAAGATAGTACGAAGATTCAGGCCCTCTGCTATTGCTTAAGCTATCAGTCGAAGATTTTTAGGATAATTGCTTAACTACATGGATCTTAAATTTCTGGTGATGTCAAGGGCGGCCAACCTTCATCTGTCCAATTATGAGTAATATTTCCTACCCATACGGAATTTTGTTCTTTTATATTAAAATTTTGCTCTAACAGGTTTGGTGCTACAGGTAAATTATGATTACTATTAGTTAGTAGTTGCTTTCCATTTAGCTTTACGTTTTGATTTTATGCCTTTTCCTCATTATTCTGTAGACTGTCCCACGACTGTATGCTATGGTTTCTTTAGCGCAGGTTCTGATATTCCTAAGTCCTTTGCTACTAAACTTATCGTTCAGCCTTTTTCTACCACCATTTTTACAGCACCTGCTTTAAATTCATCATCATACCTATTATTATACTCAAAGATAACTTGTTTAGCTTCTAGAATTTATTATACTCAGGAGATAAGTCCACTTATTTCATTAATATTAGCCAAAGATTTTTTAAGGCATTTTTCTTACCAATTTTACAATTAATCATAAAAAAGTAATCGAGTAGGAGCTGAATAATTAATTAATTCAGCGTCCTCTCACACCACCGTACGTACCGTTCGGTATACGGCGGTTCAATAGAATTAATGTAC
>JAVLUO010000024.1 GCA_031628995.1 Bacillota bacterium LX-D
ACCGTTCGGTATACGGCGGTTCAATAGAATTAATGTACTTGTGAATACCTTTCGTTTATCGACTGAAGACCTATTTTTCTTAGGAATTCGTTGGTTAATGTTCTTGCAAGGATTGGGCTATTGGCTATGCGCCAGTAGCCTTTTCTTGTGTTGGCGTATTCCCAAGCCTTGTAGTTGTCTAAACCAAGCTTTACGAGGTTATCATGCTTGGTTTTGATTTTCTTCCACTGCTTCCAGAAACACATCCTTATCCTTCTTCTGAGCCATTCGTCCAACGACTTTGTAAGAGTTCCCATGTCCGCAATGCCAAAGTAATTCACCCATCCTGTTATACACTGTTTCAGCTTTAACATTCTTTTCTCCATACTCATGGCTTTGCTTCTGCCTGTTAGTTCTTTTAACTTTTGTTTAAATTTCTGTACTGGCTTTGGGTGTACTCTTATTCCGATTCCACCGTTCTTTCGGTAGAATGAGAATCCTACAAATTTAAGCTTCCAAGGTCTATCCACTGTGCTTTTTTCTTTGTTAACTTTGAGTTTTAATTCTCCCTCGAGGAATTTCGTGATGCTTTCCATGACTCTGTTTGCCGCCTTTTGACTTTTAACGTAGATGTTACAGTCGTCTGCGTAGCGGCAAAATTTTAAGCCTCTCTTTGTGAGTTCTTTATCCAGCTCGTTTAGCATGACGTTACTAAGAAGCGGGGACAACGGTCCGCCCTGTGGGCATCCTAGTTCTGTTTCTACTACCACACCATTAATCATCACTCCGGATTGCAGGTATTTTCTTATTAGGGATAATACTCTGCTATCCTTAATCTTCTCTGACAGTAACCTCATTAGCTTGTCGTGGTTTACTGTATCGAAATATTTAGCTAAGTCTATATCGACTGCCCATGTATATCCTGCTTCGATATATTCCTTGCATTTGTGTATGGCTTGGTGTGCGCTTCTGTTTGGTCTGAATCCGTAGCTATTATCTGAGAACTCTTCCTCATAAATAGGACTTAATACTTGTGCAATAGCTTGCTGTATCACTCTATCTAGCACTGTGGGTATGCCTAATAGCCTTACGCCCCCGTCGGGTTTTGGTATTTCTACTCTCCTGACTGGTTGGGGACGATAATTTCCTTCCAGTATGGCTTGCCTGATTTGGTTGCCATTTTGTTTGAGAAATTGTAGAAGTTCATCTACTGTCATTCCGTCTACTCCATGGCTCCCTTTGTTTGCCCTGACCCTTCTGTAGGCTAGGTTCATATTGTTACGGTCAATTATCTTTTCAAGCAAACAACTGGCGTATTCACTTCCATCGTTTCCTCGCTCCTCTGACATGGAAGAAATACTCGGCGCTCCTACATTATCTCTGAGTTCCACCCTTCCTTCCTGTAGGTAGCCTTCACCATGAAGTTGTCTGCTTTCAACGTATTTCTTCGTGTCTTTCAAAGTTTGGAAACCTCCTATTGTTCAGCCCTTCCCGCGGTGTATATATCCACCGTGGTACTATGGCCTCTGCTGACTTCTGACAGTTCAGCCATACATCACTGCATGGGTTGCTGTTTCTGAATGCACATCCACAGCTTATCTGTCAGACCTCCCCAGGTAAGAACGCTTACTTTCGCTCCATATATCTGCTACATTTACACCGCCCGTTTCGGATAGTTTTGGGCTTCGTTTTGTTTTGCAAACTCACCCACGAGCATATGCCTTATATGTAGTTCGTGTTCCTCAGACCAGAGCTTTGCCGCCGACTTCCTTCAGATTCCACCTCGCGATGGACACCCTTGTCTTAGGCTA
>JAVLUO010000025.1 GCA_031628995.1 Bacillota bacterium LX-D
GCGCCGATGGTACTAGGGAGTATTCCCTGGGAGAGCAGGTCACTGCCAGAATTAATTTTTAAGTCCAGTTACAAGAGTAGCTGGACTTTTTGAATTTTGTTGCGCGAAAAATTACTAGAGTCAGGTTCAATAAATAGTCCAACTGTTGTAAAATAAAAAGATAACCAATTAGGCAGACTGAATAGGAAGTAGGTATTTAAACTAAAAACCGGGTATTTCCCGGTTAATTTTTTACCATTTACCCTATTATTTTAGAGAGGGATACGTGTTACTTATTTTGGGAATAGCATTAATCAGCCTTGCTGGCTGTGGAGAAGTGGAAACACGAGAAAAATTATCCGGATTCCCGCAGAGAGTGATGACCTGGGAAGAACTGCTTGACAGGTTGCAGGTGAAGCTGTGGGTGTAGTGGTGTAGTGTGGCTATCAGTATTCCACGACCCAGTCTGGATGATAATACCAAGCTAAGTGCTACTACTTCTGTGTATAACTTGGTTGGGCATAAAGACGATTTTATAACTAAGCCATTAGCCCACAATATTGCCTGTAGAACAGGGCGTTTGACCACTGTAGTAGGTGGATTTCATTTAGAAAATATTAATAAAGCCGAAATACAACAAGTAGTAAAAAAACATGGAAATTGCTGAAGAAATAGTATGCATGGAAATCGAAAATCAACTTGTGTAGATTTTATTCGAAAAAGTGTTGACAAAACCGTGCGCTCCATGATATATTACTAAATGTCAGTGGCGAGACAAGAAAAACTACCATAAATGAATCAAAAATGCCGGTTGACACTGAAAGCTAAAAGTGGTAAAATAATTCTTGCCGCCTGAGGGCGGCAACGAAAGAAAAGCAACAACAAAGAGAGAACAGGTCTTTGAGAACTGAACAGTGGAAAAACATGCCCGATTCATTAAAGACAA
>JAVLUO010000026.1 GCA_031628995.1 Bacillota bacterium LX-D
GCGATAAAAGCATCAATTTTCTTCATCGTTTCAGGTTCGGTCGAATACGGTCCAATGTGCATTATCTGTACGCATAAGCCTTCATCAAAAGCCTCAAAGCGAGCATTTTCAGTTGTTAGTTCAGGCTTCTTTTTTATCAATCTCTCGCATGCCCACTTAAAAACTTCTTCATTTACAAATTCCGGTTGGCGTATCATTAGTGTCCATTTCCAGTTATCTCTCTTTTCAAATGAAAACTCACCCTCATCAATCCACCATAATCCCTCAAGAGGAGGAACCACATATTCAAAATATCCTTCAGGCTGGTTCCCTTTCATTTTGCTCATCTTTATAGTAAATGACAGTCCATAAAGCAGCTCGACTGCTTGCTTAAAGCCAGGATTATTATTAGGATCGCCGCAACCATCCACCATAATGAAATTCATAGACGGAATCTCAATTAATACCGGCTTGTCCTTTGGCATATATAAGTCTTTGTATTCCTTTTTATAGTCAAATGCTTTTTCACTCATCTTAAAGCCT